>JBASOE010000096.1:0-72810 GCA_049657925.1 Anaerolineaceae bacterium | reverse complement strand
TGCCGGACAGACATTCGATGTGACTGCTGAACATCCCGGATTAAGCGAGCAAATTACCGAGGTTACACCAGAATTGCTACCGGTCAATGAAGCTCTTGCCCGGTTTCCAGTTCCAGTAAAGCTGCCTACGTTCTTGCCCGAGGGTTTTCGTATGGAGGAAACAGCACGTTTGTATCTAGGGTTTGCGGATTACCCTGACACTTTGGAACTTCTATATTCGACCGTTCTATCTGACTCGGGTAATATTTCCCTGCGTGCTTTCCCGGAGAGTGAAATTAGCGGTTCTATCGTTGGCACTGACTCGATGGAGGAGGTTGTTATTAACGAAACGCTGAACGGTGCATTGGTGAAAGGGGGTTGGTTCGAAAACACCAGGCAATGGGAAGATTTAGACCAGTGGTCCCTATACTGGCTGCAAGAGGGCGTGAGGTATTCCCTTACAGGTGCAGATCCGGAAGTCCTGATTGCTGTAGCAACCAGCTTAGAGTAAAAACCGTATTAGTCAAGAACAGGGTGCACTACAATCGACACCCTGTTCTATTTCTTCAAATGGAAATGAATTAAAGCCTGGCTTCGACCCAATTTAGCATGGTGGCAATGACTTGTTCTTTTTCGGGTTCGTTATGGGTCTCGTGGAAGAGGCCATCCCATACCTTGAGGGTCACATCACCGCTCAACTTGCCGAAGAATTCCTTGGTGCCTGAGATCGGGCAGATCGAATCCTCAGAACCATGCGCCATATAGAGGGGCAGTTTCCATTCAGCGGCATGATTCATAACGTAAAGTGCACCCTCATAGAGAAACTTACCAAGCGCGACGCTGACCTTGTCGTGCACCAGTGGATCAGCTTTGTAGGCATCAATGACCTGCTGGTCGCGTGAAAGGCCTGAGAGTACCAGACCGCTGGAAATGGTCAGGTTGGGTAATATCCCACTCAATAGTTTTGTCAGCGTGATCTGCGTCTGCGTCATGGTCGCAGTGGAGAGGGGTGGGCTGGTGGCGATTACACCGGCGATGTGGGGTTTTTCAGTGAGGCCGTAATAAAGCACCTCCAGCGCGCCCATGCTGTGGCCATAGAGGAAGATCGGAGTGGTTGGGTTGGACTTCTTAGCCTCTTCAATCACAGTGGTGATGTCTGACATCAAATTTCCTACTGAGCCAATCACACCCGGTTTGTCCCCAGAACTACCGAAGCCGCGTTGGTCGATACCGATCACGGACATTCCGCGCGCGACAGCGAGTTCTGCCACATGATCATAACGCCGCACGTGTTCGCCCAAACCATGCACCACGCCGATGATCGCTTTTGCTTGACCCAGGTCACCCCAGGTGTAGCCTTTCAGGGGATGACCGTCTTTTGCCTTGAAATCAACAGACTTGACTACTTGCATGTTCCCTCCGATTAGACGCTGAATATGACATATTGCTTGAGAAAAACATTGATGGTTTTGTAGTAATCGAGGATGTTTTCGGATTTTCTGAAGCCGTGCCCTTCGCCTTCATAGACGCGATAGATGTACTGGACGTGGTTCGCTTCGAGCAGGCTGACGATACTCTCAGACTGGTTAGGCGGCACGACTTTATCATCGCTGCCCTGGAAGATCGCTAAGGCGTCCCGGATCTGGTCTGCATGGAAAACTGGTGACCAATCGTGATATCTCTGGGCTGCCTCAGGAAGGCTTCCGATCAGCGAGCTGGTGTAATGTGCCTCGAATTTGTGCGTGTCCATAGCCAGCAGGAAGAGGTTGGAGATCCCATATGAACACAGACCAGCTTTAAAGAAGCCAGGGTGCCTGATCAGTGCGTTTAGCACGGTGTATCCGCCAGCACTGCCGCCTTTGATCACCAACTTCTTAGGATCAGCCAAACCCTGGGAAAAAAGGTGTGTGCAACCTTCTATGGTGTCTTGCACGTCAATGTCTCCCCAACAACTGTTTAGTGCCTGGCGATAGGCACGTCCATAACCAGTACTTCCGCGGTAATTGACCACAAAGTAAGCATAACCACGGCTGGTGAAATAAGACGCTTCAGACAGGAAGCCGTCCATTACCTGTGAGGTGGGACCACCGTGAATGTAGACGATCACTGGCGGAGCACCATCCGCTTGCGCGGTGGGATGGGTCGGTGGGTAATAATGACCATAGACCTGAGCGCCGTCGGAGGATTGCCAGCTGATCTTTTTAGCTTGCGGCAAGTACCCTGGTTCAATTGAGTCGGATCGGGTACGCGCAACCACCTCCACCCTATCTGTATGAAGCGCGACAATGCGTACGGGCAGACTGTTTGATTCAGTTAGCAGGACGATCGAGCCATTTGTGGCGATACTTGGTTGACTGACAACGGAGTATTGCTCGAGCCCGGCTACTGGTCGGGATTTCCCAGCTCGCAAATCAAACGCAGTCAGGTTAGTTTTGCCGAAGATGTTTTCAATGTAATAGAGCTGCTGGCCATCTGAGTCCCAACCGATGGCGCGTTCGCCTTGCACCCAGGCGGGAGGCAAGAGAATTTTGTCGCTGACCAGCACTCTTTCAACGCCGTCAAGGCTGCGGAGGCACAGTTCATCTTTTTCAGCACGGTTGACCAGGTAGGCTACCTGCTCCCCAGAAGGACTGAAGCAGGGTTGGAAGTAGGCGACTCCGGGTGTACTGAGCTTGGTCACATCACCTGTAAGACGTAGATTGGGCAGGTCGACAGCAGCATGACATAGGGCGGTTTCATCCCAGGGCATATTCGGGTGATTCCACTCGATCCAGGCGATGCGATCACCGCGTGGAGACCAGGTTGGCTGCATATAAAAATCTGCACCTGAAGCAAGGATAGTTGGCCATTGTTGACCTTCGATGTCGACCAGGGCGATCACGTCACGACCTTCGTAAGTTTGAACATAAATAACCCATTCTCCATCAGGAGAAATGGCTGGAGAAGCAGCATTTCCGAAGCCAGGAGTGATAGTTTTTGCCTCGCCCGGACTGTATGATTTGAAATAGAGCCGGCCGTTTTTCTCAGCAAAAACCACACCATCGTTACCCGCGCAAAAAGCACCGCCGCCATAGCCAACGCCACCTGCTGGATTAAAGGAACCGGTTAGGTCAGAAGGAGCATTGCCGGGAAACTTGAGCATTAGGGACGCCTTGCCTGAGAGCGATTCAAGCCATACGATACCGTCGCTGCCAGGGATGCATTGCACATCTTCGATGTGTTTTCCCTGGCTGATTAATTCTGGGGTGATGGGTGAAGTCCATAAGCCATAGGGGATATTCTGTTTCTCATCGGTCATGCGCACCTCGTTTGGGATATTGTCCTAATCTTATCACCAGCCGATCTGATTTGATTCTCAATCCAGATCGGATCATTAGCTTTCGACCTAATAACGACCAGGTAATGCTTTGTTAGTCACCTGCCATGGCTGTAGTTGAATGAAAGAAATTAATTGTCGTAAAATATAAATTGAAAATTGTTGAAAATTGTTGTGTTAGGAAAATTGTTGTTGACGATTTCGGTTGAGCATGTTAAGATAATACGCTCTCGGGCGCGTAGCTCAATGGTAGAGCATCGGCCTTTTAAGCCGTTGGTTCAGGGTTCGAGCCCCTGCGCGCTCACAGAAGACAGGTTTTTGCCTGTCTTTTTTTTTACCATCAAACCAATTGGGCTCGGCGTGTTGAGCTCTTAAAAGCATGCTCTCAGCCCTAAGTCGAAGAATCGATGCATCCCTGCTGGGCAAGGTGTGTGGCCTAAGCATGAAGCATGGATATAATTACAGCAGTCAAGTCATTGGAGGTAACATGTTACACATCGCAGAACGGGAACAGATCGTTGAATTTGGCAGAAAACTAATCGAAGAGCATTTGACCAACGGCACGAGCGGAAATCTGTCGATCTATGACCCACAAACTGAGCATATGATCATCAGTCCATCCGGCATTCCCTATACGGAAACAAAGGTCGAGGACGTGGTGGTGATGGAAGTCAGTACTGCCAAAGTGGTGGAGGGTACCCGCAAGCCTTCGAGCGAGTGGGCGTTGCATATGGGTTTTTACCTCTATCGCCCAGAAGCCCGCGCCGTGTTGCACACGCATTCGCTTTACTCTTCGACCTTTGCCTGCTTGCGTCAACCGCTTCGCGCCTTGCATTACGGTATCGCCAGTGCGGGTGTGGATACTGTGCCTGTGGCGGAATATGCCACCTTTGGCACATCCGCGCTTTCCGTTAACGCGCTCAAGGCGATTGGAACCTCCAAAGCGGTGCTGCTGGCCAATCATGGTCTGATCGCCTATGAAACTTCCATGCCCAAGGTCTTTTCATTAGTAAAGGAAGTGGAATATATAGCCGAACTACAATATCACGCGTTATCGGTTGGCAAGCCTGTCATTCTGGAGAGCGAAGAAATGGCTCGGGTGATCGAGAAATTTAAGACCTACGGACAACAAACTGAGTAATAAAGTGATTTATTCGATCTGAAATGTTTTAGTAGTACTGCCAAAATGGTGGAATTCGGTGCCATCGGGCATGCGCACATGCCCATTTTTACCGTCCCGTGTGACTTCCAGCCCTCGATACCGGAAAGTAATTGGCTGTGTGAACCCATTCTCTCCCCCAAGGCTGACTTTTCTGGCGTGATGGATCTTGACCCCAGCGATCTCCAGGATTTGCTCGATTGGAATGAGACTTTCCACGGAGTTCCTCGTTCCAGCCGGCTTGGCATCCGCTGCTGTAAAAGCGCTGAAAAGGGCGTGTTCAGTCGATAAAATCCTGGCATGCGCACTCAGCAAACGTTCAAGTAGCGCATGAGCAGTTTTCTTTTGCCCACTCTCGATCAATTCCTCAAGCAACAACGAATGCCAAAACAAGTTCACTTGCTTGGACTCAGGCTCTTCTGAGGTGCCAAGTCTTTCTGGAAATCCGAACGCGGTCTGGTCATGGAGCGCCAACCAATTGGCTATCCGGTGGTCACCCTCACCATCGGCGATGTCTTCAAAACCTACGAATAGTTCGGAAATGTCATCTGATGGAAGAGAGGTTGTGTAAAGAGTCAATTCAGCGAAGTCGAGCCCTTCTACGGAGACAGACTCAACAGTTTTGAAGACATGGTCGCTCTTAGCATAGAAAAGACCTGGCAGCCAGATGATCTGACTTGTTTGAATGTGGGATTCAATTGCCTGGTCGTGCTGATCTCGACCTTGGATGGTGATCATGCTGGGTCGATGCATCTGAAGGCTTGGGCGTAACTGCAGGTGGAGTCTGGCAGGAGTGCTCAGGGTTAAATTCAGCTTGCGGGCGGCTTGGTGGGGATCCTTAAAAAGTCTCTGGCAAGTGCTGGAGTCGTGTGAAATGGCGTCTCGCCAGGATAGTTGAGGCGTTTCGCGCACCCAGGCTTTCAGGGCTAAATCCAGTCTTGAAAGACATTCTTGCGCTGCATGCGCCTCATCAGGCTTCTCTAACAGGTTAGCAAGTTTTATCAGTGAGGTCAATTCAGACTTTAGCAACACACCAAGAGCAAAGTTTTCCGCCATGCGGATGTCACCTGGCAATTTTTCGGATTCGAATAGTGAAAACCCGAAATTGGAAAGAAACTTAGTTTGATAGAGAGATCCCCATTCAGGAAGTCCGTCCTGATCAGCATCATTGGCTTGGCTGAACCAGTTCATATTGAGAGAAAAGAGGCGATCTAATGAACTTGAAACCCACAAACGATCCTGAGTACGTTGAAACACTTTCCAGACCATACGTGCAAGAATGGGAAATGGACCCTGGCTTTGCTCGCCTTTTTCAATCTGGGCAACATAAAGGTCCTGGATGGTTTGTGTCAAAAGCGAAGCGGCAAACAAAGGGTTGGTCGTGAGGTTCGCCATCACCAAAAACCAGACATCCGCAATGTCGGGCAGGGTGGTTGACTTTGAAGAGGCATTCAAGCTGGGGTTGCGTGTTTTTGTAAAGCCAACCTCCTCGATCCGTAATTGCGTTGCCAAATACTGAGATGAGCGAATAGCCAGATCAATTTCCGAATTGCCTGTTTCAACCTCGAGCAGTTCCGCTTGCACGCTTGACTGCCGGTATGCAATTAGCGCTTCCCAGTTATCGGGGAAGTCGTGGCTAATCTTGTTGAAGGATTTTTGGGTAGCCTCGAGCACGCTGCATTGCCAATAGACGCTGGCGCTCTCACCCGCAATGAACGCTTTGTTCCAGCCCAATGCGGGTATGGGACTGAGAACAGGTCTGGCTGGTCTGTCCAACCACAGTGCAATGTCAAACTGACCACCGGACCCCTTTAAAAAACTCTGATATTTGTATTTGGTCGGAACGAATGCCCCAGAACCGCTCAGAGATAAAAATTCCCCAACCAACTGGACACCAAACTCAGCCAGTTCAGTTCGTTCGTTTGTCAGTGTAATAAGACCCAGCACATCTTGTGAGGTTCTTGCCCAAACTTCATAACGTACAAATAGACCTATTTGAGGGCGAAATGTGATGGCGTAATAATCAGGCAGCCAACTCTCAATGATCGGTTTCGAAAAGAAAGTAGAAATTTGACTTACTTGTCGATTGTCGATTTGGAAGCTTGGATAAATAATAAGGGATCTTACTTTTAGACCCAGGTTTGTTTCAATCTGCAACGGTTTTTGAGGGTTGAGGGAGAGCTGCCAAACGGCGTCAACAACCGGCTGGTCAACCTGTGAACTGAGATCGGCTGCGAAAATCAGGCTGATTGGGTCGTTTGGGATGAGTGGATCGCTGAGCATAAGTGGATTCTATCATCCTATCGCCCGACGATTGATCAGGATCATTGTCTGAACAATCGGCCAAATTGAAGCTTACAGACTTCTTGCTTGTTGTATGGTTCAACGGAAATGAGTTTGGGAATTGGGTTAAAATCAGAGGATGGAAAACAATCTACCTGAAGAAAAAGCACCTGAACCAATGCTACCTTATGGTTCTGATTTTACAGAGCCTGAAGATTCCGATGCGTCCTTGTCGGCTAATAGCGCAATGGATCACCTCCCTGCTCACATTGACGAATTTGAAGGGTACGGATCGGACGAATTACTTGATAAAATGCAGCCTGAACTGGCGAAAGAAGCTGAAGTCAGGTCAAGCGGTGAAAACCTCGAAGAGACTGGTGCATGGTTTGTTGAATTAGAACGGTTTGATGACCAAGAATACGCCAATCAAAGAGTAGGAACGGTCGACCCTTTTATGGAAGATACAGGTTTCTTTGAAGGTCACTGGACGAAGTCAGAATCGCCACAAAAATCAGCATCTGCTGAGACCGGTTATTTTGAAAATGGTTGGCGGTCTGAGGGTCTGCCTGTCGCTGACCCAGATTCCACCCCGACAATTCCGCCAACAGTTACAGAAATGCAATCCGAGTCTTTGCCATTTTCATTGCCACAACCTGTCGCTGAAATTGATCCTTCAGCTACTATGTTGAACCAGGTCGCTTTTTCCCCGACCGATCAATCCAAACCGCAAGCAGTGAATTTTGCCGGTGCTTCACAACCGGTCTCCATCCGGGAAGAAGATACACAACCCCTGCCTGTTGAATCTGTCCCGCCTGCCAAGCCACCAAAACCTCCCAAACGAGCAAAGAAAAAGCGCTCAGGAAAAGGCTGGCTTGTTACGTTGGTAATTCTGTTGCTTATGATTTTTGTTGGTGGTGCGTTTGGGGTTTATAAATACATCGAGATTGCCCGCACGCTTCCTGACGTCGACACCTTACGGACAAGGGCTTCACAGTTTGAAACCACACGCATCCTTGATAGAAATGGCAATATTCTCTATGAAATCATGGACCCAAACGCGGGCAAGCGGACATATGTTCCTTTGAACCGGATATCCCCATATCTAATTGCCGCCACTCTCGCTACGGAAGACAAAGAATATTACAACCACCCTGGTTTTGATTTGGTGGCATTGGCCAGGGCTTTGTACACGAATTACACCTCGGGTGAAATTATCTCCGGTGCCTCTACTATCACCCAACAATTGGCAAGACTATTATTACTTACTGATGAGCGGTTTGAACAAACTTATGAGCGTAAGGCACGAGAGATCATTCTTTCAGCTGAAATTACCCGCCGCTATTCAAAAGAAGACGTGCTTGAACTATACCTCAACGAAATATTCTATGGCAATTATGCCTATGGCATTGAAGCGGCCGCAGAAACCTATTTTAATACCACGGCAGCAGATCTGAATGTATGGCAATCCTCGTTCCTGGCTGGATTACCGCAATCGCCGGCCGTCTATGATATTTACCAAAATCGAGAAGCTACTCTAAGACGCAACAAGATCGTCACTGTTCTGATGTACGAGATGAGCCAGGAAAAAGGCTGCATTTACAATGGAGAAGGTCTCGAGAAAGTATGCCTTTCACCTGCGGATGCCATCCAGGCGGTGGAAGCTCTTGAAGCATATACTTTTGAACCACGTGATTCAAGCATGAAGTTTCCGCATTGGGTGGTGTTCATCCAATCCTTGCTCGAATCGCGCATTGACGCGCAGACTATTTACCGCTCAGGCTTTACAGTTTACACCACACTCGACCCTGATTTTCAGCGTGAGGCTGAAGCGGCTGTGCGAGATCAACTGGCTCAGATGACCGGAAACAATGCCACCAATGGCGCGGTCATTGCCATGGATCCCAACACGGGGGAAATTTTGGCAATGGTTGGATCGGCGGACTTTAATAATGCGGAGATCAGTGGGCAAGTCAATATGGCGCTCACGCAAACCCGTCAACCAGGTTCGTCGATTAAACCAATTACCTATCTGGCAGCCCTGGAGAAGGATTGGACTCCTTCCACGATTATCTGGGACGTCCCAGCGAGTTTATCACCATCTGGCCGTCCTGACGACTATAGTGAGCCATATGTCCCGGTGAACTACGATGGAAGATTTCACGGACCGGTGACTTTGCGCAGTGCATTGGCCAACTCTTATAACGTCCCAGCGGTCAAAGCCTTGCAATACATTGGAATTTACGACGACCCGGCGACTGCCCAGGAAGATGGGTTTATCAGTGTGGCAAAACGGTTGGGAATCACCAACTTGACCCGGAACGATTATGGACTGTCGTTGACCTTGGGAGGCGGGGAAGTGAGCCTGCTCGAGATGACAGGCGCTTATGCCGTACTGGCCAACGAAGGCCAGCGAGTGGCACCTGTTGCCATCACGAAGGTAGTTGACCATACTGGAAAAATTGTTTCCGAAAACGCTCCGGCTGTTGGTGCCCAGGTTGTCAGACCCGCGCATGCCTATTTGATCTCAGACATTTTGTCCGATAATGAAGCCAGAGCACCCATGTTTGGTACCAATTCGGTACTAAATCTGCCATTTCAGGCAGCAGTTAAGACCGGCACAACCAACGACTATCGTGACAACTGGACAATTGGTTACACTCCCGATCTGGTAATTGGGGTTTGGGTGGGTAACGCCGACTATACGCCGATGGTGAACACCACAGGTGTCTCCGGGGCTGCGCCGATCTGGTCTAGACTGATGCAGGCAGGTATAAATCAGTTCAAGGACGGGGTGGCGACCTCTTTCGCCCGCCCAGCGGATGTCGTGGACCAGATTATTTGTTCGGTTTCGGGCACTGAACCATCAGAATATTGCCCAAGTCAGCGCAATGAGATCTTTGCCTCAGACCAGTTACCCCTGCCCAAGAGCGAAGATTTCTGGGTCAAGGATAAGTTGGACATTTGGTCTGGTTTGCGTGCATCACCCGATTGCGGCGAGTTCACTGAAGATCGCCTGGTCTTGAATGTAACCGACAAGGACGCCATTCTTTGGCTGGAAACTGACGCTGGAAAGGCCTGGGCGAGTAACTACGACTTTGGGGATCCATTCCTCATTCGTCCTGAGCGGGAGTGCCGTGTGGATGATCCGCGACCAATCATCGATCTGATTGGGCTGCAGCCGGGGGCCGTAATACGGGAAAACCCATATAAGATCTCAGGTGTCATCAGCGCTACAGCAAATTTCAGGGACTTCCGTATTGAATGGGGCGAGGGTCCTGAGCCGGAAGAATGGGAAGTCCTTGTGGACTGGAATGATGACCCGGCGATTTCTCCTCAAGTGATTTACGAATGGGACATGAAGGACGTTGAAGCTCAGATGATCACCATCAAAGTGATTCTTCGGAGCACACTTGGGACTGACCTGGCGAAAAAATACATAGTTGGATTGTTATTGCCGACACCAACCCCCACAAGCACTCCTACACCGACGGAAACACCGCTGCCGACGGAGATCCCACAACCAACGCCAACTCCTACGGTGCCACCCCTTCCGACGGCAATACCACCGACTCCGGAACCCCCTGCGACTGACACACCAGTTCCTGCACCAACTACGGGTGGTTAGAAGAGGGCCAACTGGGACGCTCGATGCTCTGGTGGATCTCCAATAATCTGCGACGCGAACAACTCCCTGCTCAGCAGGGGGTTGTCGATTAAATTACGCAAGTGGCGAAATTTCACAAAGTGCCAATCCTTGGTAATCAGGCTTTCAAGGTTAGGGTCACGCTTTAATTTATAGGAAAGCAGATTGGAGCGGCTGCCTGGAACAACGATCAACTTGAGTCCAGGTTGGCCGGCATTGTTGAGCAGAATCGGGGCGATAACAGCCGTGGTTATCGGGAAAAAAGCATAATCCTGAAGTCCCTCTTCGTCCCGCCAGGTGATGCTATCCTGGCTTATTAAGCGAGAATACTTGAGGATTTTGGCCATTCTTTCGAGCAAATCCTGAATATCTTTGACGTCTCTTGCTCGTTCAGCTTCACTCTCGTTAGGTCGCAAACCCCATGTCATGCCATTGTCGGTGTTCAGATCGGCATAGGATTGAATCAGAGCGCTGATGGTTTCCTGGTCAGGAGTCATAAGGCCGCGGATGTGAGCGTAGATGTAGTTAACCAATTCATCGTTGTTGATCCGGTTGGATTGTTTTAACGCATCCAGAATGCCACGTTCGATCCGGTCAATCAAAGGCGTGTAGGTTTGTGGTGGTTTGGTCAGCCAAAAGAGACCTGTCTCGATGGTTGTTCCTGGGTTGTAACGTACGAAGTGATATGAATCGCGCAGAACGTCTTCGATCTGGTCTTCCAGCTCGCTGAGCGTGCCATTGGGTTGGGCTTGTGGTTGACCTTTGAGCATGCCCTGGGTGTAAAGCGAAAGACAGATGTGGGTGAAGATGCTGAGGAAGGAGACGGGCTCGCCAGCATTTTCGAGAAAGTCCCGGGCAGCCTCCCTGGCAACGAATTCGAGGCTTTCCTTATGTTGCTCCGATGCTGGACTGGCTTGGCGATCCCATACAGTCTGTAGGGTGATGTCCTCCCCATCCAAGGCATAAGAGCGCAAGGTTAATTCCGCATCTTGAGAAGAAAGCAAAGCTGCTAAAACAAACCGTGGGTCAAGCTCGCCAATTTGATACAAGATTGGCGTGTGTACTTGGGTATGTGTCTTTAGTTGACTGGTCACTTTTTCAAGTGCATTTATATGCCAGGTCCAGTCGTAACGCTGACGAGTAAGACTGTGACGGAGTGGCTCGATGGCAGTGCGTCCCCATAGCCAGGCTGACCAGAGACCGCACAGATTCCAATAGGCTTGATTTCTACGCGGCAAAGAACTAAAGACAGCGCTGAAAAGTTTTGGGTCAGGCAAGGGTGAAATTTCACGCAATCGCCCTTCAAAAATGGTGATCCCGCCTTTTTGTGGGGGCAAATCTGGCCAGGTTCTGAGGATAACCGCTTCGTTTGGCTGGTCCCAATGTGTTTTGGATCGCAGCAGAGCTTCCCACATGCTTGGCTCTTGATATATTGGGGGTCTGAGGAGTTGATGGGGACGGTTTTTGCCGAGCGGGTAAGCCCAGAGTTGGTTAATCTGATCAGCGGTTGTTAAAAGTAAGGCTTGAATGAGCATACGCTGTCTGGAAGGGAGCTCGACGCTGTTGACTCGACTCAAGATAATCTGGAAGAGCGTTAAGGCTCTCTCCGAGTAATAACGCACAACTTCTTCCATCACAGGTCTGAGGGGATCGTTGAGGTTGGCTGCCATTTCAAGCGAGCGAATACGATGTGCGCTGTAAGCCGGCAAAGAAGGAAATCGTCCGATCAGTTCGGGGGTCAGTTCGATTTCACTATCCAGACTGCATGTTGGACAGCGAACAAAGGCTTTGAAGGGTTGGGGTTGGTCTTCAGCCCAGATAAAACTTAAGACCTCAGCTTTGCCCTCGCAGGTGGGGGTGGGACAATCAAACTGGTAAAAGGCATTGATGAAATCTTCCAGACGTTCATCATGAGGCATGCGAATGTTGGAGAGTGTCCTCAGCGCTTCCGACCACTCCTGAGAAGTTGGCGCGCTTGCCAAGACTTTGAGAATAAAGGTGGGAACAGGGTTGTTGCTGGTAACCAGGATGCGATAACCTGCACGGGCAAGTTCGAGCGCTGAAAATGGGTCTTGACCAAAGGGGTCGAGCAGCCAGGAGCCCGGAGGCGCAAAGGCGTTGACCCAACGCGTTGCCCGCCCTGGGAAGTAGGGCATCAGGAAGCGGTCGAGTGGAAGACCGGTCAGTGGTTCAGGCTCACCAGTGACGAATGGTGCTGCGAGACTGGACCACTGAAGCGTGTTCAAAACGAACCTATGACCCGACTAAGAATACAGAATCCGTAAGGTGGCAGATGGATTTTTCCATCGACTCTTCTACTTTTGTCTGGGGTGTTACCTGAGAATATCACAACCCACGCGCTATCTTCGAGTAATGGTAGAGGGTACTCATCCTGCTTGTCCGCAAAATTCAGTATCACCAATGCCTGGTCGTCCTTTGTGGAACGCTTGTAAGCCAGGAGGTTATCGTTATACATTGGTAAAAGCTCGATACTGCCTTGATGCAGGGAGGCATGCTCGCGACGCAAGGCGATTAGGCTGCGATAGAAGTTGAGCAGTGAACTGGGGTCGTCATCCTGGATGGCGACATTGCGATTTTGGAAGTTTGGATGCACTTTGAGCCAAGGCTTGGCTTCTGAGAACCCCGCGAAAGTTGAACGATCCCATTGCATGGGTGAGCGGCAGCCATCGCGTCCTTTGTTGAACGGCCAATAGCGTTTACCCACCGGATCCTGCAGTTCAGACGGGAAGACGGTGATGTCGCGCATGCCAATTTCCTCGCCATAATAGAGATAAGGTGTGCCGCGCACAGTAAGGTGCATTGCCGCCAAAAGACGGGTGCGCCTGTCGGCTTCATCTGCTTTGTAGCGCGTGGTGCTGCGAGGGTTATCATGGTTGTTCAAAAAGTAATTCGGCCAGGCTTCATCGCCATGCAGAGCATCCCAGTACTGGATAGCATGTCCGAACGAAGCCGCTCCCCATTTGCTGTGCAGGTAACGGAAGTCAAAACCAGCATGCAGCTTGTTGGGTCCGATGTAGGTGCGAGCCTGGGCGGGGTCGGCCAGGTAGGTTTCACCGACTACGTAACGATCAGGATATGAATCCATTATTTTTCGGATGTCGTGCAGCAACGGGTACATCTCTGGTTGGGAGGTGTCGTGCGTATGCACCAAACCGTCGAACTTGCGTGGGTAAAAACCTTTGCGTTTTGGCAAATCGAGATAATCAGGATGTTTGTAATACTCGTTAAACACATCCAGCCTGAAACCATCGACACCTTTATCCAACCAGAATCTGAAGACATTTAGCATAGCCTCGCGCACGAATGGGTTGCGCCAGTTTAGGTCGGGTTGTTGAGGGGCGAACATATGGAAGTAATATTGGTTCAGCGATTTGTCATACTCCCAGCCGCCCCCGCCAAAAATAGACTCCCAGTTGTTGGGTTGGCTGCCATCCGATTTTGGGTCACGCCACATGTACCAGTCGTGGTAAGGGTTGTCTTTGGACTTTTTGGATTCGATGAACCACTGGTGTTGATCGGAAGTGTGGTTCAGTACCAGATCCATCACGATGTGCAGGTCGCGCTGGTGGGCTTTTTGAAGCAGGGTCTCAAAATCTTCCATCATTCCATACTTGGGATCTATGGCGACATAGTCAGCTACGTCATAGCCAAAGTCACAATCTGGGGAAGGGTACACAGGGGAAAGCCAGATGGCATCCACGCCTAATTCCTTGATGTAATCGAGCCGCTCTGTGATGCCCTTCAGGTCGCCAATGCCGTCGTTGTTACTATCCTGAAAGGAACGAGGGTATATCTGGTAGATAATGCCATCTTTCCACCAAAGTCTTTTTGATTCAGTCATTGATCCCTCCGTTGTGTTATGTATATTATACCGAATCCCATCGAAGATGACCTCAGAGGATTACATGTCGTCTAAGAGCACATGCAATACCCAGAGTCAGGCTTGTGTCGAGACTTGTGTCGAGGCTTGCATTTTGGCTGAAACATGCTAAAATAATTGCGTAGTAAATTACATACTTTTCGATGCGAAAAGTGGGCAAGTCCCCACTTTTTTTGTTGAAAGGCCCTATGGATTGACTGTTGGAGTGGAAGAAAGATGAAAAGTGAATTCGCGTTAGCATTCAATGAGGTTCTCGAGGAGAAAGGTCTCCCACGGGATACCATTATGACCGCCATTGAAGCGGCCATGGTTTCCGCATACAGAAAATCGGTTGGCGCTTCGGCGGCACAAGAAGTCAAAGTGCTAATCGATCTCGATAAGGGCATCGTCAAGGTTTTTGCTGAAAAAGAAGTCAGTGACTCCATCATCGACGCCCGCACTGAGGTACTGCTTGAGGACGCCCGCAAGGTTGATCCTAACGCAGAGATCGGTGATTTGGTAATGGTCGAATCCACCCCAGAGAACTTTGGTCGTCTGGCAGCGCAGACTGCCCGCCAGGGCATCCAACAGAAAATCCGTGATGCTGAGAAATCAGCCCAATTCGAATTCTTCGGCCGCCAGGTCGGCGAAATCATTTCGGGAGTTGTGCAAGCAGTCAATTCGCGTCAGGCTACCGTTGGTCTTGACCTTAAGGCTGAAGGCACCATGCTGCGCAAGGAAATGATCCCAGGCGAACGATTCCGCCTGCATGATCGCATCCGTACCTATGTCGTCGAAGTTAAAGACAGCCCCAAGGGTTTGCAAATTAATCTTTCCCGCGCGCATCGCAACTTCCTGCGCCGTTTGCTTGAAAACGAAGTACCTGAAATTTTCCATGGCATTGTCGAAATTCGCTCCATTGCCCGCGAACCTGGTCAAAGAGCCAAAGTGGCGGTTTCAGCGACTCAAATGGGCATCGACCCAGTGGGCGCTTGTGTCGGTCAGCGTGGTGTGCGTATCCAGGCTATCGTTCGCGAACTACACGATGAGAAAATCGACGTAATTGAATGGAGCCCAGACGCTGCGGTATATATCAGCAAGGCCATCAGCCCTGCCCGTGTTTCGGGTGTCTACTTAAACTATGGAAGTGGCGGTAATAAAACTGCCATGGTGGTTGTGCCCGAAGATCAGCTCAGCCTGGCAATTGGCCGCGAAGGTCAAAACGCAAGGTTGGCTGCGAAGCTTACTGGCTGGCGAATTGACATCATGAGCGTCACTGAAGCGGCTGGCAAAGCGCTTGTCAACTTACAGGAAGACCATCGTTTGGCCGAGCTGGCAGTCCGTGAAGCCGAGACTGTGGTTAAAGTACAGGACCTGTTGGCTAAAAAAGCAGAAGGTCGAGTACTCTCTATCGACGATACCACGTTGTTGGCTCGTTTTGTTGATCGTGTTGAAAAACGAGGCGAGGCTGATCGCAAGGCTGTCGAAGACGCTGTGCAGGCACACATCAAGGTTGTTCGCGAAGCTATCGATGCCCGTGCCTTCCAGATGCCTCTGGCAGATATGACTGAGTTAAGTGAACACGTCCAGACCTTACTCACCACAGCTGGACTGGTCACCTTCGGTGATCTGATTCTTCAATCTAAACTTGATGCAGACGCTATTTTGGCTTACGAAGGGGTTGGACCCAAAACCTACGAGGATCTCATGAGCCTCATCGAAAACTACAAGTTCCCCGAAATCGAAACACCGGTGGTTGAAGTCGTTGCAGAGCCCGAACCTGTGGTTGAAGAACCAGTCACCATGGTCGAGGCGGCTCCGGAAGTTGAAGTGGAGATCGAGAAACCCGTTGAAGTTGCCCCGGTGGTTGAAGTAATTGAAGATGTTGAAGCGAGTGAAGAAAAGAGCTTTGAAGAGCTATTCAAACTTGAATCACTGCGTCGTGCCAACGCTGAACAGCCCGCATTAACCGATGCTGAAGAATTAGCAATGGGCGCTGACAAGAAAGGCAAAACTGGCAAGGGTAAAAAGAAGAAAACTTACACCGTCGAATATGACCCGGATCGTGATGCTGACATCATCCTCCGCAAACATAAAGGCGATGATGATTGGGAGAATTGGTAATAACCGCTGATAAAAGGTGATGATGGCAGACAAGCGAGGATTAAAACCCAAGCATATTCCCCACCGCACATGCGTAGGATGTCGGGAAGTGTTGCCGAAACGCAACCTGATCCGCATCACACGCAGCGCTGAAGGAGTGGCGATCGACTTAAGTGGTAAAGCACCAGGCCGGGGCGCTTATCTGCACGACCTGCGCACTTGCTGGGTTAGAGCCCTCAAAGGGCCACTGGCAGCCGCACTGCACACCACCATCAGCGAAACAGATAAACTAACTTTGACTTCCTACATGGATAGATGGACTGAAACAGAAGGCGATTCACCGGATCTTTCAGCCAAGATCACTCCAGCAGAGGTTGGTCCGATGAACTAATTGTTTTCGGTCGTGCCATACAGGAGCGATTGAACTGCCCTGAAGGGGCAGGATCTGCCGGTCAAGGACAAATAGAAGTTTTGGAGGTAGAACATGGGCACAGATACGAAAAAGACGATTAAATTCCCATATAGTATGACAGTCAGAGACCTGGCAACCCTGCTGGGTACCAGCGCTGTTGCGGTGATCAAAATCTTGATGGCCAATGGTGTGATGGCAAGCATCAACCAAACCGTCGATTTTGATACCGCGTCTGTAGTGGCTGCGGAATTGGGTTTTGACCCCCAACTTGAACAAGAAGAGGAAATTGCAGAAGAACTCGGCGAATTACCACTTTGGCGTCAGCTGATTGCTGGTGAAACCGAAGCCTCGCTTGAGAATCGGCCACCAGTGGTGACCATTCTTGGACATGTTGATCACGGCAAGACCACACTTCTGGATGCCATTCGGCATACCGACGTGGCTGGCGGCGAAGTGGGCGGCATTACCCAACATATCGGTGCTTATCAGGTGTCCCATAAAGACAAGCTAATCACTTTTCTGGATACTCCAGGCCACGCAGCCTTTTCATCCATGCGGGCACGCGGCGCGCAAGGCGCGGATATTGTTATCCTCGTTGTGGCAGCCGATGACGGTGTGCAACCTCAAACCCGTGAAGCGGCCAATCATGCCAAGGCGGCGCAAGTGCCAATCATTGTCGCGCTCAACAAAATTGACAAGGCTGATGCTAATCTCGAGCGCGTCAAGCGTCAGTTGGCTGATATTGGCTTGCAGCCAGATGAATGGGAAGGCGACACATTTGTGGTCCCTGTGAGCGCTAAAAACAAAAAAGGTTTGGATGATCTGCTTGAGACTATCACCCTCGTGGCAGATAACCTGACCATCAAGGCCAACCCCAAGGGCAAGTGCATTGGAACCGTTGTTGAGGCCAGTTTGGATAAAACCACCGGGCCGATGGCTACTCTCTTAGTGCAAAATGGAACCTTAAAGGTGGGTGACGTTGTAGTAGCCGGCGAAGGTTATGGCAAATTGAAAGCTATGTTTGACCAACGCAACAAACGTGTTGCGAAAGCATCCCCCTCCACTCCCGTTCGGGTGATGGGTCTGAATGCTTTGCCAGAAGCTGGAGATCTGTTCCAGGTTCTGCCCAGCGAAAAAGACGCAAGAGCGTTGGTAGCTGAGCGCAAGATGCAACGAGAAGCTAAACGAAGCAACAAGCGTGCAACGCTTGAGGAATTGTTTAGCCAGGTCAAGGCAGGTCAAGCCAAGGAGCTGCGCCTGATACTCAAGGCAGATGTGCAAGGTTCCCTCGAACCGATTGTCAACTCATTGGATGAACTCGGCAAAAAAGACAAAGACATTACCATTAAAGTATTACATGCTGAATCGGGTAATGTGACCGAAAGTGACGTCATGTTGGCTGCTGCTTCGAATGCCATTGTTTTAGGTTTTGATGTGGACGCTGATCAAGGTGCGCGCCGTGCCGCGGAGTCAGAAGGTGTGTCCATCCGTCTGTACAACATCATCTATCGCCTGATCGAAGACGTGGAAAAAGCTCTTAAGGGTATGCTCGAACCAGAGATGGTCGAAAAAGTTATCGGTAAGGCTAATGTATTGGCGATCTTCAAGGTCTCCAAAGGTGGTATTGCTGCTGGCTGTCGCATTGTCTCGGGTGAAGTACGCCGAAACGCCCAGGTAAGGGTAATCCGCGGCAAGGAAGTCGTACATACTGGGGAAGTCCTTTCGATCAAACGAGAGAAGGAAGAAGTGCGCGAAGTCCGTGAGGGCATGGAATGTGGCATTACAATTCGTAATTATGAAGCCT
The DNA here is from genome assembly GCA_049657925.1 of Anaerolineaceae bacterium. Taxonomy (GTDB): domain Bacteria; phylum Chloroflexota; class Anaerolineae; order Anaerolineales; family Anaerolineaceae; genus Mesolinea. The sequence continues at coordinate 54,231 of JBASOE010000096.1, read as the reverse complement.
TCGAAGTCGGAGACGTCATTGAGAGCTTCGTCATGGAAAAGTTCGGTGGTTAAACCGAGCTAATAGGTTCGAGGAGAAAGTATGCCTACACCACTCAGAATGAAACGTATCAATGACAGGTTCAAAGAAGTCTTATCATTGATCTTAATTAATAAACTGGAAGATCCCCGACTGGCTGACGTCTCGGTAACGGACGTGAAAGTCGATCGGGAGCTGGATTTTGCGAACATTTATGTATCTTCATTATCGGGTTCAAGCCACTCCAAAGAGGTGTTGGAGGCCTTGAATCACGCGCGCGGCTTTCTTAAGTACGAATTGGCTAATGAGATCGACTTGCGTGTCATGCCAAAATTGCGTTTTTTCTGGGATCCAACCCCCGAACGTGCTGATCGCATCAACACCCTTCTGGCGCAGATTCACGGCGACATTCCCATGGAGAAGTCTGTTGAAGAGACCGAGACAGATCATCAGGACGATCATGAAGATTGATCAACAAATCAGAGAAGCCATTGCGACCAACACGACATTTGTGGTTGTGTCGCACATTCGCCCGGATGGGGACGCGATTGGATCAGCGCTCGGGTTGGCGCAAGCGCTGCGCATAGCCGGCAAACAGGTCGCAGTTGTGTTAGAAGATGCGGTTGCAGAAAAGTACGCATCCCTGCCAGGCTCCGGGCAAGTGGTTAAGCAACTTCCCAATGATTACGATTACCTGATTGTTGTGGATTGCAGTGATCCGCAACGTACTGGATCGGTGTTGAAAGGCTTGCAACCAGATTTGGTCATAGACCATCACAAAACCAACCTAAACTTCGGGAAAATAAATTTAGTTGAGGACGAGGCTGAAGCGACTGCCTTGATGCTGGCGAAACACATCCAAAACTGGGGTTTGTCTATTGATAGTGGGGTGGCTTCTGCTTTTCTGACAGGCATTTTGGCAGATACCATTGGTTTTCGCACCAGCAATGTAACATCCGAAGCCCTGCGGGTCAGTGCTGAATTGGTTGATCAGGGCGCAAACCTACATGAAATTTACTATCAAACCCTGGTAACCCGTTCGTTGGCTGAGGCTCGCTATTGGGGACAAGGTTTGACCAAGCTCCAGTACCAAGATGGTTTATTATGGTCTGAGCTAACGCTTGAAGACCGAATCAGGGCGGGTTATTATGAAAATGATGATGCTGATCTGGTTAACACACTTTCTGCAATCTCAGATGTTCAAATTACGGTGCTATTTGTTCAACAAAGCATCGATCGTGTTAAAATTAGTTGGCGTTCAGTTGCAGGGCTTGACGTCTCTGGGTTAGCTTTTCAATTTGGGGGTGGAGGGCACGCAGCGGCGGCTGGAGCGGATGTATCGGGCAGTTTGGAAGAAGTCCGTGAGAGAATTTTGAGCACTACAAGAACTTACTTAAACGAAAAGAATCCTTCTATCAATTAGAGGTGCAATGATGTCTAATTTTAATTCCGCAGATCGTACAGAAATTTCAAATTCAGTTTCTGGAATTTTAGTTGTAGATAAACCTGTGGGCATGACCTCCCACGATGTGGTCCAGACAGTACGCAATGGCACTCGATTGCGTCGTACTGGACACACTGGCACGCTTGATCCCCGGGCATCTGGTGTGTTGGTGGTTTTGGTTGGTCCTGCAGTCAGGCTGAGCGAATACGTGTCGGCTTCGACCAAGCGCTATCAAGCCACTCTCCAATTGGGCTTTACCACCGCCACGTATGATCTCGAAGGCGAAGTAACCGGTCGGTCGCCGGTTGACATCAGTTACGAAGAATTTGAAGAGTCCTTGAGTGGCTTTGTTGGTGAGTTTGAACAGAAGCCACCGGCTTACTCCGCCATCAAGGTTGATGGTGTGAAAGCTTACGATATGGCTCGCAGGGGGGAAGAGGTTGATCTTGAACCACGTCTGATCACTGTGAACAGCATTGATCTGCTTGATTGGAACCCACCCGAAGCCATTATCGACGTGGAATGCTCTTCTGGCACCTACATTCGTTCCTTAGTACACGACTTGGGTCAGAAGCTTGGTTGCGGAGCGACTTTGACGGCGCTGCGACGTACCCGCAACGGACAGTTCACCTTGCGTGAAGCTGTGCCACTGAGAAAACTGCAGGAAGCTTTCCAAACTGGTGAATGGTACAAGTATCTCATCCCGGCTGCAGAAGCACTGGGCGATTGGTACACGATCGAACTCGACGAACATGCACTGGACGAAGTGCGGCATGGGCATCGTGTCCCTGCCAAAGAAGAGGTTGAACCAGACAAATGGGCTCGTGCGATCAGCCAAGACTCAGAACTTGTTGCCTTAATGCAATACGATGCTGCGACGAATGAATGGCAACCTCGTAAAGTGTTCTTCCAGTAACTTTGAGGACAAATTGACGGTTTATCACGAAGACTGGCCGCTCAGTGACCGACCGATATGGATGACCATTGGGAACTTCGATGGGTTTCATCGTGGGCATGCTGCGTTGGTCGAAAAACTGAAAATTGAAGCTATTGCGCACGGGGCGGAATCGGTCATTTTAACCTTTTGGCCGCACCCGCGGGTTCATTTGCAAAACCTCAAGACACCGTTTTATCTTTCAACAAAAGCCGAAAAAAAATTGGAGCTGACCGCTACTGGTGTAGATCAGGTAGCTTTATTAGCATTTAATGATAACCTGGCTTCTCTCTATGCAGAGGGTTTCTTTGCGGAATTGAGCAGGCATATCAACCTGCAGGGTCTGGTTGTTGGTGACAACTTCGCGATTGGCAAAGATCGCAGTGGTACGATGGATGTCATCAAGCGTATCTGCGAACGCAAAGGCATCTCGCTTTCGATCGTAGAGCCAACAACTCAAAATGGGTTATCAATCTCCTCGGGCAGAATCCGCAAAGCATTGACCTCTGGGAATATTGAGTTGGCGACTGAACTGCTTGGCCGACCTTACACCGTGACAGGTAAAGTTCATGAAGGAAAGCAGTTGGGTTCCAAGTTGGGTTTTCCAACCGCCAATCAAACGCCAGACCCGATGAAGATATTGCCAAAATGGGGGGTATACGCCACGATTGCCAGTTTCAATGGACAGGTGAAAATGGGTGCGACCAGTGTGGGTGTCAGACCTACTTTTGAAGACACCAATGTCCCCAACGTAGAGACACTGCTACTTGATTTTAATGGCAACATCTACGATAGAGACTTGGAAGTGGCGTTTATCAGCCGGCTGCGCGATGAAATAAAATACGAGAGTGTGGAGGATCTGATAAAACAGATCCAAATGGATGCCGAGCAATCCAGGAGGATATTAACGAATGAGTCAACCCCGTAGGATCTATCGACTGAGCCCGAGCCAATTAAGTGCTGAAACTATTGCGGTAACCTTCGCGAAGACTTCACGCTCACCCGAGCCGTTTGACGTAATTGCCTCGGAACTCAACGAGGAAAAATCCTCCAAATTCAGTGAAAAATGGATTGTTGGCTATGGCCATTCAAGCGTGGCAGAGCATGCCGTGCTGCATCTGGCGCTCGAAAACGTCTCCCGCCTGGCCATCGAAACGATAGAAGGAAATCGATTAGCCTCGTATACCGAAAAATCCACCCGATACCAGGAGTGGGATTCGAAAGCTTATGTTGTCCCACCTGAAATAGCTAACTCGGAATTTTCTGCCCAGTATAGTGATGTGGTCGATGACCTTTTTGACTCCTATGCAAAGGCCTTGAAGGCATTGATAAGTTGGAGCGAGGTGAATACCCCCAAGCTTTATGGTGAAAATGACCGAGCTTGGGCAAGTCGCGCCAGGGTTAAGGCTGTGGATGTCGCCCGGTTTATTCTGCCTGCTGCGTCAGTTGCCAATGTAGGTGTCACAATGAATGCCCGCGCGTTGGAATATGCCATTAAAAAAATGCTCAGTTCAGAGCTCGAAGAAGTCCGCCAGATCGGCACTGAAGTCAAGCAAGTTGCTACACAGGAATTGCCAACGCTCGTCAAGTATGCCAATCCGATAGCATATTTAGACTGCTTACAGGAGAAAGTACGTGACCATGCCAGCCGTATTGATACGATAGAGACTACAGACTGGTGCCAATTGAAGGATGCCGACCCGGCCGGGGAAGATCGCGTGTTGGCAGCTGTGCTCTATCGATTTGGGGATGATTCTTACCAGGTTTGTCTTGATCAGGTGTTAAACATGCCTGTCGATGAAAAGCAAGCCCTGGTTGACGCCCTGTTCGCTGGCATGACAGATTTTGATGTACCCTTGCGTGAACTCGAATTTACTGATTACGATTTTGACATTTTGATGGATCAAGGCGCTTATTTTGAGTTCAAGCGCCATCGTATGATGACCCAAACCGTACAGACGCTCTCTACAGTGCACGGTTACGCTTTACCAAGAGCCATTGTCGAAGCAGGTTTTGAATCTGACTACCGCAGGGTCATGGCAAAAGCTTGTACCCTCAACCAGAAACTGGCTGAGTGGAATAGGAAAGTGGCGGCCTATGTTGTGCCGAACGCATTCAATCGAAGGGTACTTTTCCGCACAAACTTGCGCGAAGTATTTCACTTTATTCACTTACGTTGCAGTGAGAACGCGCATTTCTCCATTCGCCGTGTCGGACGCGGAATGCTCGAAGCCATTCAACCCCTGCATCCGCTCCTCTCAGCCAAGCTGAACCTGAAGAACGATGAAAGCGTCGAGAGTTTGACGCGTGATTATTTCAGTGCAGTTGCTGAACGGGTTTCGCCGCGCGGGTTTGAGTCATCTCGATTAAAATAGCCTCATGACAGTAGTATTACCCATTCTGGGTTTCTTGGGTTTGTGGATATTTTCCGGCAACACCCGCCGCGAACCTAATTGGCGGGCTGCATTTATCCAGGCATTGATTCTTTGGTTCACATGGATGGTCCTTTCGACTGAACTGCTCAGCCTTTTCCATGCGATCAATCGTGTCGGCTTAAGTATCACCTGGGGAACGCTGGTTCTGAGCAGTGTTTTGTGGGTGATCTGGTGGTTCAAAAAAGGTTCAGTCCTACGTTTGCCGGTAATTTATCGTGGCAGGGGGCGCAAAGTAGCCATTCTGGATGTGCTGCTTACCCTGGTGATCCTTATCCCGCTGGTGATTGGATTTATCGCGCCACCCAACTCTTCTGAAGCGATGGATTTTGGTATGGCACGTGTTGCTCACTGGGCTCAGAATGAGAGCATGGCGCACTTTGCAGCTGGCAATGAGAGCTTGAATAGTGCCCCTCCGGGTGCGGGTTATGCCATCTTAAATTTCTATGTCCTCTCGGGCTCAGATCGCTGGAGCAACTTTCCTGCCTGGGTGGCATTGGTGGGATGCATCGAAGCTGTGATGGCAATTGCGGGTTTATTTGGCTCAACTCCAGCCGGAAAACGCTTTGCTGCGATATTTGCCACCTCGATCCCAACAGGTTTGGCTCTGGCAAGTGGTGCTCTGGATGACCTGCCGAGTGTATTGTGGGTAACTTCTTTTATTTTGATTGTCTATTTTACGGAGGAGGATAAGAAGCTTGAGTTTAACTATTTACTGGCAGCTTTAGCAGCCGGCTTAGCTTTTATCACTAAACCGGTGACATTGGTCTTTATTGCACCTTTTGCGATCTACTTCCTGGTTATACAGCTAAAGAAACACCTGCGGTGGAAAGTTTTATCTGGTGGCTTTTTTGGGCTGCTATTGATTGCTTTGCTCTCAGCGGGTTTCGTAGGAAGGAACTTGGCTACTTATAGTACAGGCTATGACATTGACGCATATTTTGCTGATTTAAATGAGGATGTTGGCTGGAAGTCAACTTTATCCAATGTAATTCGCAATTTTGCCCTGCACACCAACTTGCCATTCAGACCAGCGAATAATTGGGTCAAATCACGTGTGATTGAATTGCACAACCAGATCGGGCTGGATGTGAATGATCCGCGTACCACTGCTGGCGGTGACTTTGTGATACCGCTGATGAACACCTCCGAATTGACCTCCGGCAATCCCTTTCACTGGATGGCGATCATTCTGGTGAGTGTGATTGTCATGATCCTTGTCGCCAAAAAAAAGCAGGATGGCAATAAGGTCATATACCTCCTGTTGATGTTCCTGAGTTATCTGGCTTTTATGGTGCTGCTTAAGTGGCGGCCGACGGGATCACGTTGGCATCTGACGTTTTTTATGATGTTTGCGCCGCTGGCTGGAATCGTGCTGGACTGGATTGATAGTAAACGGCGGTTTTGGGGCAGTGCATTAGCTCTTTCCTTACTTGTACTTAGCGTCCCCTGGTTGGTAGCTGTACAGGAGCGTCCCATCCTGCCCGTGCCGGGATATACTTACCCACGGTCTATCCTGACAACTTCACGTGAGAGCTTGTACTTCTCAACCGAGGTGGCTGATGAACCTTTCTATCGCGAGATTGCCCAACTTGTGCTCTCCCGACCAGCGGTTCAGAAACTTGGGCTGGTGTTTGAAAAACCTTTCTTAGAGTATCCAATCTGGGCTATGACCCAAAATATGGAAGGGCATACGAAGATCTCCTATATCTGGGCGACAGGGGCTTCCAAAAAGTATCTGAATCAGGAAGACGATGTGAACTTCATCCTGACCGACCGATGTGACAATCCTGAAAGCTTCCCGGGATTTACTTTGACTATGGAGAGTGGACTCGATAAATGCCTATATACGAAAACAATCAACCCATAAGGCTGCGCAAGTCGTCGAAGAAACGGCGGAAGTCAGTAGGGGTTGAATGATCAAGAAAATATTTTTAAAAGAGGTCGACATGAAGAAGAGTATTTTATTAGTAATGGTGGTATGTATGCTGGTAACCGGCTTATTGATGGCTTGTTCATCTACTGCCAGCCCGACTCCCCAACCGACGACGCAAGTAGCCATTCCGCTCGTTTCAGGTGGAACAGAAGCAACCCTACCCGCGGAAGCGAAATCATACACATTGGAAGAGTTGAAAGCAATGTCCGATGACCAGGTTCGGACGTTTCTGAATAAGAAACTAATGGGTCACCACACCATTGATTGGGTTTTAAGAAAGAACTTGACCGCAGAACAATGGAAGTCAGTCCTTGGAAAATCAGAGCACTCTGATGTTAACATGACAGACGTTGAACGAGACTTCCTGATTGAATGGATCATTAAGAACCATCAAGATTAATTTTCATTGTGCGCATTAGAGCCTGTGTCCAAGCAGGCTCTTTTTTCTTAATCCGACGTTTCACGAATTTTGTTGATTCACCAATATTAATAGGGCTTTGCATTACAATTATAGTGGCGAGGTATGGAAAACCATCCACCTCGTTATTCCAAACAAGATAAGGAGATGTTATGGAAGCACACTTGTACTTGTCTCTTATTCCCGAAGCTTTGATCTTTTCTCATCTGAACCCCGAAGAATTTGGTACGTATTACGCAGTTGGTTCCGCCAAGAAGTCGCGTGGTCAAGCCATCTTTTTTGAGGTCGATCAAAACTTCACCGACCCTTACTTCCACATGGAAGAGGCTCTCGCGCGCCTAAAACCGCACGAGGACGGCCGACCAAAATCATCCATCTACGTCTCAGTGTACCGTGTGCTCGAACACATCGACCTCCTTGCGTTGCGCAAACTTTATCTGACTACTCAAGATGGCCGAACGCTTGGTTTGAACGCCTCGGAAGATGTACCAAACGGTGAGGATCGATTGCACTTGTACCAGGAGATCGCTCCGGTAACTCCGTTGGTAGTCAGCCGGCATGGTCCCAGGATTTTCTACGAGATGATCGTCAAGAATCCAACTTCCCTGGTTACAGTACCTGCAATAGTTTTTACTGAACTTGAACTGGGTGAGTTAGCTAATGATCCTGAAATGGGTTTGATGGATAACCTGCCTTATGCCAACAGCGACCACTTGCGCCAATGCCTGACCGAAGTGAAAACAAAGTATGTTTCGACCAAAATGGTCGATCGCACCAGCTCACCAAGTGTGCAGTTTCGCACGGTCAAGAATGGCTTCTTTGTCGGTAATCACGATCAATTGCGTTACTTCCCGCTGCCCAGTCATGCTGAATTGCGCACTGAAAACTATCGCTGGTTCCGGTCGGCGAACATGTAATGTACTGATCTGCTGCCCGATAAGGCAGGTTGAAAATCTTAGGAGTTCATATGAATATTATTGGAAATCTTAATGCATGGTTATATTTTGGAATTTTTGCTGGCTTAGTTTCAGTAGGTATCGCGATTTACATCTATTTCTGGGTAGTAAGGCAGGACCCAGGCTCAGAACGGGCACAAGAGGTGGCTGGTTGGATCCGCGATGGCGCCAACGCCTATCTCAAGAAGCTTTACTCAGCGCTGACAGCCTTGGCGCTGATCATCTCGATCATCCTGGCGATCGTCTTTAGCATCGATGGCGCAGCATTAGCATCTGAGACAGGCTATAGCTTGCCTATTCCCTTCGGCATCGTGATGGCGGTAGCTTTCGTGCTCGGAGCGCTCTGCTCAGCATTGGCTGGCTTTCTTGGCATGCGCGTAGCGGTTGAGGCGAACGTACGCACAGCCCATGCCGCTCAGACTTCACTCGCTGGCGCTTTTAAGCTCTCATTCTACTCGGGCTCTGTGCTTGGTCTGGCGATGGTTGGTCTGGCGGTGATCGGGATGAGCGTTATCCTATTGGTCACTAACTCCGCTCAAGCAGTATTAGGCTTTAGTTTTGGCGCTTCCACTCTGGCTTTACTGGCCAAGGCGGGCGGCGGTATTTATACTAAAACCGCGGATATTGCTGCTGACCTGGTAGGCAAGGTCGAGATAGGCATACCGGAAGATGACCCTCGTAACCCCGCTGTGGTGGCGGACAACGTCGGCGATAATGTCGGGGACGTTGCTGGGATGGGAGCGGATATTTTTGACAGTTATGTAGCTTCGGCTGTGGCGGTCATGCTGCTTGGCTCGAGCATGTCTCTCAACGCTCAGGTTGGCAGGATGTACACAGTGCTGCCGTTGATCTTGTGTTCACTTGGTATCATCGCCTCTCTTATAGGGATCCAGTTTGTGCGGGTTAAGGAAGGCCAAAAGCCAGGGCCGGCGCTCAATTTTGGTACGGTATTCACCTGTGTGATCTTTTCCCTCATGCTTGTAGTCTTAAAATTGCTCTCCCCGGCGCTACCTTGGGGTATTGTGTACGCTGGATTGGCTGGGATTGTGGCAGGAGTTATTATCGGCTTTACTTCTGACTATTTCACTAATGATACTCATAAACCTGTTCAAGAAACCAGCCGCGTTTCAACCTCCGGTTCAGCAATCACCATCATCACCGGTTTTAGTTACGGTTTGATCTCCATTGTTCCTTCGGTAGTGGGAATCGTAGTCGCCACATTGGTAGCCTATTACACCGTTGACGCTTCTGGGTTACCGGGTGTGTATGGCATCGGTATCGCGGCAGTGAGTATGCTCTCCATCAGCGGCATGATTGTGTCCGCAGACGCCTATGGACCCATCGTGGATAACGCGCGTGGTATTGCAGAGATGGCAGGCATGGGAGAGGAAGTGATTGAGCGCGCGGATGTACTTGATTCCGCTGGCAACACCGCCAAAGCTATCACCAAAGGCTTTTCCATCAGTGCTGCAGCATTGACCGTTTTGGCACTTTTCGCTGCCTATACCGAGGTCATGGCCGCGCACGGTGCAAATATTCAGATCAGCCTAACCAGTCCGATGGTCATTGCAGGCGTTCTTCTTGGCGCAATTACACCGCCGCTTTTCAGCGCTCTGTTGATGCTGTCGGTCACTCATAACGCCTTCGACATGATCGAAGAAATCCGCCGTCAATTCCGAGAGCACCCAGGTATTTTGGCTGGCACTGAACTTCCTGATTATTCGCGTGGTGTTAGCATGGCCGCGACCGGAGCGCTATCTTCGTTAGTACTACCCGCATTCCTGGCTGTTGGCCTTCCGCTTGTTGTAGGTTTTCTCCTTGGGCCGGACGCTCTCGGCGGCTTCCTCGGTGGAGCGATCTTTACGGGTGTGATTTTCGCTCTACTCATGTCTAATGCAGGCGGTCTTTGGGATAACGCCAAGAAGTATATTGAGACGGGCAAGTATGGCGGTCCCGGTTCGGACGCGCATAAAGCGGCAGTGGTTGGTGACACGGTCGGTGACCCCTTTAAGGACACTGCAGGTCCGTCTTTAAATACTTTGATCACTGTAATGAGCCTGGTGGCTTCGCTTTTCGCGCCCCTCATTGCTGTTTTTCATGTATTCGGCAACTAAACACTTTTTGTGGATAACCAAACAGCTCCGGGTTCGGGGCTGTTTGGTTTTGTTTCGGGGTTAGCGGGTTCGATCGCGATGTGCTTTAATTGCAGAGAGGAGACTAAAACGGCTTTCTTCAGGAAAAGAATTAACGAACAATCGCATCTGGCTTTCAATTTTTTCACCCTCTGTGTCTGACAGTATTTGTTTAAGAAAGTAGACAGTCTCATAGGGGCTAAGCGCAGCTAATTTGTGAACAATTCGCTGCAAGTTGTCGCTGAATTGCGTTTCAGATCCCTGTAGAAAGGGTCGAATGCTGTTAAAAACCGTCGGCAATTTTGACATTGGTATGTTATCCAATTCCTGCCAAATCGCAAAAAGCCCATAATTCTGAACTTTTAGCTGAGGGTTCTCAATCAGGCGGATAATTACCGTGAACCAAGCATTCGGATCAGTCGATTTGATTGTGAAATTGGATTTGGTGAAAATCGCATTGACGATAGCCCGATCGAGCGGCTGCTCCAGCCACTCAAGAATTTTGGCAATCACGCGATCAGAAAAAGAAACAGGTACCTGGCCAAGTAAGTAAGTTGCCAATTCTCGTGCTTCAAAGTGGTCGTCCTGCCACAAGACTTCAACCAAATCAAGAGCTTGTTCCGGGTGAGCCTGGGCTGGTTTGCGTAAGCCAATTTCGATTTGTTTTACTACATGATTAGGTAGATCATACATTCGCATGAAGGACTTCGGTATGGCGTCTTTGGATAGGCGATGAGAGTATCGATGATAAAAACCCAAAACCGAATGCAACTCGCGTGAGAAAGCTTGCGGTTCACCCATCAATGAGATGAGATAGTCTATCTGACCTTGTAGCCGGCTTATGTCAATCGCGGGCAAGTGACTCCCTTAATCCAGAAGTAAAAATTAATAAGATCGGGCGAAGTAAACCTGCTGGTCTGTCTTGCGACCTGAAAAGAAGCAGGTGCCTTCACCTGAGACATCGCTCACATAGCAGCGTAACGTGGCCTTGGTCTCTTCTTTGATCTTTAACTCAGCCTCTGTGTCGTCTGACCACCAGACTTTGGCCCAGCCTTTGTTTTCTACAACTTCTTTAAAGGTTTCATAATCGCTGACTTCGAAGATATGCGCGTCTCTGCGGCGGATGGCCTTATCCAGTAGCGCATATTGGATCGACTTGAGCTCATCACGCACGGCAGTTTCAAAGCCAGCCAAGGGGATGAAGGATTTACCTTCTCTGCCGGGCACATCGCGCCGTGAAAGCGCCAGGGTGCCATTCTGCACATCCTTGGGTCCGATCTCGATACGCAAAGGTACGCCTTTAAGCTCCCAGTCGTTGAACTTGAAACCTGGGGTTAAACCATCGCGTTTGTCTACATGAACCCGCAGGTCACTCAGACCGGCAACTACACGATCAACCGCCTCCATCACAACCGACTTTTCTTCTTCCTTGCGATAAATTGGGACAATGACAACCTGAATAGGTGCCAGGTTGGGCGGCAGCACCAGCCCCTGGTCGTCACCGTGGGTCATGATGATAGCGCCGATGAATCGGGTCGAAAGACCCCATGAAGTCGTCCAGGCGTATTGCTGCTGGTTATTCTCGTCAAGGAATTTGATATCAAAAGCCTTGGCGAAATTCTGGCCAAGAAAATGCGACGTGCCAGATTGCAGAGCTTTGCCGTCCTGCATGACTGCCTCGATCGAATAGGTTGCTTTGGCTCCGGCGAATTTTTCTTTTTCGCTCTTGCGACCGGGAATGACGGGAACGGCAGCTTCGTTGATAGCGAAGTCCGCGTAGACACCCAACATGCGTTCGGTCTCTTCCACGGCTTCCTGCTCGGTGGCATGGGCCGTATGACCTTCCTGCCAGTAGAACTCAAGCGTTCGCAAGAAGAGCTTGGTGCGCATTTCCCAGCGCACTACATTGGCCCACTGGTTGATCAAGATGGGCAAGTCGCGGTAAGACTGGATCCACTTTGCATACATAGTCCCAATGATGGTTTCTGAGGTTGGTCGAAGCACCAACGGCTCTTCCAGTACTTCTCCGCCGCCAATCGTGACCACCGCCAGTTCAGGTGCGAAACCTTCGACGTGCTCTTTCTCTTTGTTCATAAAGGACTGTGGGATTAACATTGGGAAGGCAGCGTTGACATGACCGGTTGCTTTGAAACGCTGGTCGAGAGCTTTCTGGACATTCTCCCAAAGAGCCCAACCATAAGGACGCACCACCATGGTGCCTCTCACTGGGCCATAATCTGCCATTTCAGCTCGCAAAACAAGCTGGTTATACCAATCTGAAAAGTTTTCAGCACGGGTGGTTAGTTTTTTGTCTTCCATGATTAATCTCGCTTATCTAATAATTGTTTCAGAAGCTGAAGCGCTTCGTTGTTATCATTGACGAAATGTAAAAGCTCCGTATGGGCTTGCGGAACAAACTCGGCGTTGGACTCGATGAAGGCTTGGCAGATATTTTGCCATACGTCACCGATGAGAATGAGTGGTTTCGCTTCTATTGAATCAACTGCCATTAAGTTGAGCGCTAAAGCAATCTCACATAACGTGCCAAATCCGCCAGGGAGAGCGATGAAGGCATCTGGTTGACGGGTAAGAATCTCGAGGCGTTTGTTTAGATTTTCGGTGGGGATGACTATCTGAACCCAAGGGTTGGCACCCCCCGGACGATAGCGATCAATATCCTCACAGGTAACGCCAATGGTCTGCCCACCTGTTTCTACTGTGCCTTTGGAAACTGCTTCCATGATTCCACAATAACCGCCAGTCATAACAGAAAAACCCCTTGACCCCAAAGCGTTGCCAAGCGCTTCGGCTTGGGCATAGGCTGTAGAACCAGGCTTGGGAGCAGATGACCCAAAAACCGCCACGAGCGTCATTGTTGATTTGCCTCTGGCCAAGTGCGGGAATAGTTCAAGGCGAGTTTGTCAAGAATGGCTTTCTCAAGATCGATACCCGAAACACTGGCAAGCTGCAACAGGTACAAGGCCACATCTGCCAATTCTCCCGGCATCGTGTTCGTGTCAGTGTCTGACTCGTGCCACTGGAAGTGTTCCAAGACTTCAGAAGCTTCAAGGCTCAAAGAAATTGCCAGGTTCCGAGCAGTCTGAGGTTTGGGCGTGGTCGGATCGTACCAGCCTTTAGCGCTTACGAAGGCGTTCATTTTTTTGGTCAATTCACTGATATCCATAGAGAGTAAATTATACCTGATGAGGGAGACCACGGAATGAAAAACGTTAGGAAAAACGTTTAGGACATTGAGCTGCGAATGTGCTCTACGAAGATAGGTATTTATTGGCGAGGCGGGATAACTTCATCCCGCTGGTTGACCAATCTCCCGCCTCGTTATGCTGAACATCAATTATGACTGTGAAACGTCCCCCTGTGGGAAGGATCTGGCTTTTATTTGTTTACGTTGTGATCAATTATCACATTTGGTCGGCTTATCTCTTTTAGAGAATGCATCTGCTGTGCTTTGGTCGACAACAATTTTACAGTGGCATGAAGTCATGTTGCCCTACGAGGTGGGTTTAAGCGGGGCGATCTCAGCCGGGAAGATCTGGTAGGGGGGAATCGGCTTTTGTTGCCGACTCCGCCGGTTTCGCGTTACTGATTTGGAACGGCGGAGTGCCCAAAAGTTTCGCGTTACCGATTTCGAACGGCGGAGTGCCCAATAGAGGGGCATTCCGACCTATGAGATCGAATAGTTGATTAAGGTTAGGATTTAATCTCTGTTTCCGAAGAAGAGTTCTTTCCAAACTTCCCACGTATTCATCGCTGCCATCTTGGGTTCGGATGGAGGAGTAGGAGTGTTTTTGAGCGTCCCACCGGGTAAAATGATAATTGGGATATCGCCATCGTTAATCAAACGAGCTTCCTCACGTGCCCATTCTTCCAAAGCGCGATCAGAGTTTGCATAAACTATTTCGGCTTCCAGTTTGACCTTGGTCTGCTGTAACTCTATCTTTTGGGTCTTCAGTTGACTTTCTTGTTGGTCTAATTGTAGCATGACGGACATACGACTGTTGAAATCCATCATCATGACCACCAGGACGGCAAGTACGACCACCAACAACAATCTTTTATCTACCTTTAGGATGGATCTTAGGTTTGTCAGTATCTTTTTCATATACTGGACATGTTGCAAAAAACGTACCAGAGCAGAGTTTTTTGTGAAAACCTGGTTAATCTATCAATTTCGCCATGGTATATTCGTCGATAAACTTACCATCGACTACTACCGCATAACGAAGAATGCCCTCGACGGTGAAGCCAGCCTTCTTATAGACATGGATACCTGCTTCATTAGGTGCCATGACCACCAATTCCATGCGCTTTACGCCGTTTTCTTGTGCCCAGGCATCAAGATGTTGAAAAAAAGCTGTGGCGATGCCCTGATTCTGAAAAGCCTTCAGTACGCCAGTGACGACAAATACTTTATGTTGGGTACGGACAACTTCGCCACGCTTTGCGGAGAGATAACCAACAAGCTGACCTTCCACCTCGGCTAACTCAAAAAAGTCGAGCCCTTCAACGACTGGGCGGATCATTTCTTCGATCCTTCCAACATCCTTATTGCGTTCACCAGCTTCGTAAAGCATGAATTTGGTCTCAGAATCGAGTTGATTTTGGAGTTCCCAAAAAGCATTGATGTCGTTAAGAGTGATTGATCTGAATTTCATAGGAGTCTCCAGTGGAGTGTTCAGCCTATTATAACCGAATCGTAAAATAGAAAAACGCGGTCGAGAAACCGCGTTTTTGTGCCGAAGGAGAGATTTGAACTCTCATGAGCGCATGCTCACTACGCCCTGAACGTAGCGCGTCTGCCAATTCCGCCACTCCGGCAATGAGATACTATTTTATCCAATCTGGCTGGATTGTCAAACGCAATCCTGCTGAGATCCTGCTGAGATGGGTGAGGAGTTATTAAGATCATCGAAAATCAGAGCTTGGAGATGCCTTGGCACAGAAAGTGCTACTTATTTTCTGATGAAAACCCGTTTATTTCACCCTGCAAACGGCCGTCGCGCCATCTCTTTAACCATCCTATTTCTGGTTGTCGCGGGGATGTTTAGTGCTTGTTACCGTCCAGCTGTCGACTATGACCCCTGGCGAGTACCGGGTGGTTTAAATCTGACTGATGGTGGGGTTGTGACACCATTGATTGGTACAACTGAGGTTCAAGAAACTGGTGATCCGACTCCAACCAAGATCCCCTCAACGCCAACTCTCTGGCCGACCCCAGCGGTTACCTCAACCCGGGCAGCGATGGTGCCGACACCAACCCGAGGTGCTCCGATTACCTTACCCCCACTGCGCACCGAAGAGACGATCTATAAGGTCAAATCGGGGGACTCCCTGGCTAATATTGCCTTGAATCATCAGGTCTCGGTCAAGCAGATTCTGGACACGAACAAGATTGAAGACCCCAACTTGATCGCTGTTGACAGTGTTATCCGCATTCCTCCTTCCGATGCCAATGAAATAGCCGGGAACCTCTTGATGATCCCGGATTCGGAACTTGTTTATGGACCTAATGCCAAGGACTTTAATATCGAAGGCTTCATTGCCCAGTTCAACGGAGTGCTGGGCAGTTATTCTGAGATCGATGATGAAGGCAATGAAATGACTGGAACACAAGTTGTGCGCCGAGTCGCTGAAGAAAATTCATTTAACCCGAGGTTATTGCTTGCCCAGCTTGAATTCAAGAGTGGTTGGCTGACACTGTCCAAACCAGCAGGCTACGATGCCACATATCCTTTAGGCTTGAAAGTTGACAGCCGAAAGGGGCTTTATAAACAACTTTCGTGGATGGCAAATGAGACCATGCGGGGAGCGAGTTTGTGGCGTGCTCAATTATTGGCTGTATGGACACTTGGTGATGGCGATGTGATGCGCATTGATCCGACTATTAATGTCGGCACGGCTGGTTTGCAGTATGTGTTGGGTTTGCTTTTAGGCAAGGACCAGTTCAAATATGCCATTGGCGAGGAAGGATTTATCAAGGTCTACGACGCTTTATTTGGCTACCCTTTCGCCTATGACGATAATGAACTCTTGCCGGAAAAAATATCCCAACCTGAGTGGATTTTACCTTTTGTGGAAGGAGACGAATGGTTTTTCACCGGTGGTCCCCATTGGGGTTGGGCGACAGGCTCAGCTTGGGCTGCCATCGATTTTGCGCCACCGAGCCCGGATGACGAATGGGGTTGCTTCGAGAGTAAAAGCCCTGTTTTAGCCTTGGCTGATGGTAAGGTCGTGCGTTCTGCTTATGGCAATGTGGTGCTTGACTTTGATGGTGACAACTCGGAGAGGACGGGTTGGACAGTTCTCTACATGCACATCGCCGCTGAAGGACGAGTTCCTGTTGGCACAGATGTAAAACAAGGCGACCTGATTGGATATGCTTCTTGTGAAGGAGGCGTGTCCACAGGGACTCACATTCACTTAGCCCGAAAGTACAACGGAGTTTGGATTGTCGCTTTTGGAGAGGCTGCTTTTAATCTTGACGGCTGGATATCAACCAGCGCAGGCTCAGCCTATAACGGATATTTGGAGAGAGATGGACAGACCATTGAAGCTTACAATGGCCGTGCCGATATCAACACGATCAGCAGATAGACCAACCCGCCGAGTGCGGTTGTCTATCCGTATGCGTCACCGCCGTGAACGCTTGGTTTTGCTCGCTCTCCTGTTGGTCATTTTAACCAGTGCAATTGTCGTGACCACTGGCAGAAGTCCAAAAGCCGCTATGGTTCCACCTCTTGACTTACCTGCGGTTCAGCCAAACATGGTCCAGATCGTTCAGCCAACCGCGACTCCAGAGCCATCGCCCTCACCGACTGCAACCACCATCCCCACAGCAATGCAAGAGGTGGAGCCCATCGAGTCAGCACCTGTCATCCTGCCAACCCAGGCACAACCTGTCACGCTGGCAAAAGATATACCAATCCCTTACTACGCCCAGAGTGGCGATAGCATTGGAGTGCTGGCTGTAAGATTTGGAGTGGATATTAGTGAGATAACTTCCGCACAGCCATTGCCTGAAGAGGGATTCATCCCGGAAGGACAGTTGCTACTCATTCCTAACAAACTCGAAAAAGTTAGCTCCTCACTCAGAATATTCCCTGATAGTGAAGTGGTTAATTCGCCTTCTGCGATCGGTTTCGATGTAGACAAATACGTTGAGGAAGCAGGCGGTTATCTCTCGACCTATTCACAGCTTGTTTTTGGTGTCGGTACGATTAGCGGGGCAGAAATCGTCAAGCGCGTGGCTCTGGAGTACTCCATCCATCCGCGACTTTTGTTAGCCTTGCTTGAGTATGAGTCAGGTTGGGTTTTTGGGCAACCTGAAACACTCCGAGAGCGAAATTATCCACTAGGCTTCGTGCTTGAAGGTAGACTTGGATTGCATAAACAATTAGTTTACGGAGCAGGTTGGATCGCCACAGGATATTATGGGTGGCGAGAAGGTACGGTTGTCGCGGTCCAATTCCAAAATTTCACCCAATTAAGAATGTCAGCCAATTTGAATTGCGGGACTGCTGGTCTGATGTATTACTTTGGTCAAAAGTACCTGTTTGATGATTGGGCGGAAGCGATCTATTCCGACCAGGGATTCATTGCCACGTACGAATCAATGTTTGGTAACCCTTGGTTGACCGCTCAAGCCTATGAACCGCTTTTTACCCCTGATGTCAGGCAGCCGGAATTAATTCTTCCATTTGAGTCTGGAGTTACCTGGTCATATACCGGTGGACCTCACGCTGCCTGGGGTGCAGCTGAGGTTCGTGCCGCTATTGACTTTGCTCCGCCTAGTTCAGAAGTGGGTTGTACTCCCAACCAGGCGTGGGTGGTTGCCTCGGCACCTGGCTTGGTTGTGCGCTCTGAAAACGGAGTCGTTGTTTTGGATCTCGACGGGGACGGAAATGAGCAGACTGGCTGGAACCTTGTCTACCTTCACATTGCCACCAACGGTCGCATTCGTTTGGGAAGTTGGTTGAACGCCGGTGATCGTGTTGGACATCCATCGTGTGAAGGGGGTATCTCCAGTGGAACTCATTTGCACTTTGCGCGAAAATATAATGGTGAATGGGTGCCCGCGGAAGGTCCGCTTTCATTTGTTTTGAATGGGTGGAAAGCCAAGGCTGGTAGCAACGTTTATCAAGGATGGCTCATTCGAGGAGACCAGATCGTGCGGGCTAATTTGTATGGCACAACGAGCTCTCATGTCAGCCGTGTCGACTAATCGCTTTTGGTTATTGTGGTATAACCTTTTTTTACCCCCTCTATTGTTTAAGGGGACGGCATGAAAACATCATTTGTTAGCAGATTTACTTTGGCAGTAATGGCATTCAGTTTATTGACTGGCTGTGCTGCTGAGCGTCCAATTTATATTGTTGCCCAACAAAAGACGGCTGAGTCGGTGGGTTTGCCCACGTCTACTCCTCTACCGGATCGTCCGGTCTATGCACCGGGAACTATCGTTGATTACACCGCTCAGAGTGGAGATACGCTGCCATTGCTGGCTGCCCGGTTTGGTTCGACCGAACAGGAAATCCGCATTGACAATCCGCAGATACCAGAAGACGCCACCACCATGCCTCCTGGCTTTCCGATGAAAATGCGTATCTACTATAAACCGTTCTGGGGTCCCCAGTTCCAGATTATCCCGGATGCCACTTTTGTTAACGGACCAGATGCAGTTGATTTTGATCTGAGAGCCTTCCTTGAGTCAACTCCTGGCTGGTTCAAAACTTACGAGACCTATATTCAGGATCAGCATCGCGACGCAGTGGAGCTGATTCGTTGGTTGAGTGAGAATTACAGCCTAAATCCTAAGGTCTTACTCGCTTTGCTTGAATATCAAACTGGCGCGCTAACCAATCCCCAGCGAACACCCAGTGCGGAAGAAGTACTGCTTGGTTTTCCGGGGCAATTCCGCGGTGTTTACTTGCAGTTGTACTATGTTGGAGATCTGCTTAACGATGGTTATTATCGCTTCCGGACTGGAAATTTGCTTAGTATTGAACACTTGGACGGTAAGTTTGAGAATGTTGACCCATGGCAAAACGCAGCCACAGTCAGTTTGCAGCATTACTTCTCATTGCTGCTTGATGGGGAGGACTATCTTTTCGCCGTCGGTCCCGATGGCTTTGCACGGACCTATCAGACACTATTTGGTAATCCCTGGCGCCGGAATACAACCGTCTTGCCGGGTAGTTTGCAGCAACCGGAGCTGATCTTGCCTTTCAGGCAAGGGACAACCTGGGCATATACCGGGGGACCACATACCGGATGGGGTTCACTACGACCTTATGCAGCGATCGATTTTGCGCCACCTACTGAGACACAAGGCTGTGTCCCTACCAATGAGTTTGCCGTTGCCATGGCGGATGGTATTGTGGCTCGCACCGACCTTGGTACGGTCATGTTGGACCTTGACGGGGATGGAGACGAACGCACCGGTTGGGTTATTTTATATCTTCACCTGGCGGAGATTGGTCGGCTGGAGGTTGGTACAAGGGTAAAACGCGGTGATCCTCTGGGCAAACCCTCTTGTGAAGGTGGAAATGCGACAGGAACTCACGTACATATAGCCCGTAAATATAACGGAGAGTGGGTTCCAGCTGTGAGTTACTTGCCTTTCAACCTGTCTGGTTGGACCCCTGTTGAAGGCAGGCGTGCTTATGAAGGCAGCTTGGTGCGTGGTGATGAAGTACGTGTCGCCAGCGTCAAGTCTGGAACAGGCAGTTTGATATCCTCTGACTAAAACAGAAGGTTCTTCAAACTTAAAGTCCCAGGTCGTGCGGGTTAACGGCTGAGCCGTTGTACTTGACTTCGAAATGCAGATGTGGACCTGAAGAAAGGCCCGTTGAACCCATGTAGCCGATCAATTCGCCGGCGTCTACAGGATCACCGCAATTTTTAACGAATCCATCATCAAGCAAATGCCCATAAAGTGTCAGATATCCGTTGCCATGGTCAATCACAACTGTGTTTCCGTATCCGCGCGAAGACCAACCCGCGTAGATGATCACACCGCTATCTGCGGCAAAGAGCCTGAATCCAGAACGTCCGGCATAGTCAAGCCCATTGTGAGTGGGTGGAGTGAATTCATAACCTGATATCCAATGTTCGGTAGTTGGAAATTGCCAGGATCCCGTACCAACTTGCCAGGCAGTGCTATTGCAAGCAAATATACCCAGATAAGAAACATTGGGATGATTGCCGACCCCATTATCGGTTGCAGAGACTGGCGACGCCCAAGTAACTGGCGGGCGGGTGCCCCCAGGAACGAACAACATGGTTCCCTGGCGAATGTTGGGATGTATGGGATCAGTGAGAGCGGTTGGGGTGATGTTATTCAGCGGCTCGGCGTAGATTGCTTCGCGTTCCACCCGATAGAAATCTGAAACCACATCCATACTTTCGCCTTTGATCCAACCATGGATGACGCCATCTTCTGGCAGGATGAACAATTTCTGACCCGTAAAAATACCATCAGGCGTATCACCGATCAAATAACGGTTTGACCAAAGCACTGTTTCAGGTGTAAGGCTGAACTTCTCAGCAATTGTAAAGAGCGTGTCACCCGCTTGAGTGACGTAGTATACAATGTTTTCGCGTGGATTGCTGTTCTCACTGGAATTTACTTCGGGCAAGGTGCGAAGGAAGGCGCGGGCGGCGTAGGTTAAAAGCCCATCGGCAGTAAGTGTCTCGGGACGGGTTCCACCCGGGATCACCAATAAAGTCCCAGGTTTAATGTTTGGCAGGCTTAAATCACCCAATTCTGCCCGGTTAAGGCGATTGGTAGGGTAATCAATGATGTCATCCGGAGTCACGCCAAAATACTCTGAGACTCCATTTAAACCATCACCAGTGTGCCATTCGTAATACACACCATCAGTGGGAAGAATGTAGATGGTCCTCCCAGGAACGAAATCTTTCGGGTCAGAACCCATGCCACTCAGATTGAAGTTTCCCCAATAAATGGTTTCCGGAGACAGGTTGAATTTGTCTGCTACTGAATAGAGCGTCTCGCCCTCCATCATCGTATAGGTGATGACCTCCGAGCGTGGCATTGGTGTTGGGATTTCTGTTGGCTCAATGGTGGGGGTCATCTGGTTGGGCGATGGTCGGGTTGGTTCGGTATGATTGACGATCGGACTATAAACTGTCAGGGTTTTGGAGGGGGTGAAGGTTTCCTTGCCGGTTGTACTTTTCCCGGGATTGGCAATCCAGAAGCTAAGCAATACCAGGGCGACAATGACCAGACTAAGGGCGATCAGGTAACCGGGTTGCCGATACCATGGCAGTGTTGGTGAAGTTTCTGAAGGTTCGTTAACAATCGCAGACTCAAACTCGGTCTTTTCAAGATCAGGATCAACGGGTATATTTTGGTTTTCGCTCATATTAACTCCGATGGCATATTAATCGCAAAAGATTCATGTGTCAAGTTGGGGTAGTGTGGGTTAATCCGGTTAATTACGAAAGAAACGATCAATTACAGGTTGGACATCTGTTTGGGAGTGTCGACTAACTGCAGCAAAGAAATCGCTCGCAGTAGCGATTCTATAAGTATTGGCGACTGCGTAATCCTTCAGGGAGGCAGAAAAAGCCTCATCGCCGATGGTATCGCGAAGTTCCTGCATGAAGATCGCCCCACGCAGGTACACGGCTAATCGGTAGGGTTCGTAGCCGCCTGGTGTCAGGATGTCACTATTCACATAACCGGTGGGTTGCCAGCCGTTTACGCGGTTGCGCCACCACCAATCCACCAGATCGGGGTAAAAGCGTTCATAGTAGAGCAACTCACTGTAAGTGCAAAGCGCTTCATCCAGCCAGGGCTCTTTGGCCTGGTCATTTCCGACCAAACTGTAGAACCATTGATGGCAGATTTCATGTGGCGCAAGCATGGCAAGATTGGTTTTTGGTCCCTTATAGAAATCAAATACGCCATAGCTGATCATCACCATACCGTCCATCTCCATGTTATGCAGATAATCGGCGACGACAATCGATAACAGGGGACGTGGGTAGGGGTAGATAATTTCACCATACAACTTTACGGCATTCATGCCCAACTCGAGCACATCCTTGCCAGCTTGCTGGTTGTTAATAAAGCTGTAGGAACGCACCGTAACGCCGTCTTCAGTGACTTCATTGATGAAGTAACTATCACTGATCGAGAACGAGAAACTGCGCGCCAACTCCAGACGGTAGCGATAATCACCCGAACGCTCCACACCTATCATTGGCGCGCTGGCAGCGACTTCAATCAGCTCGGGGCGATCAGTCAGGCGCAACCGCACCTCAAAATTAGCAATGTCATTTACCACATTCTCACCGACAGGCAGTGAGACAGAGTCATAGACTGGGTCGTAAACCAACCACCCGGTGTCTGTTTTGTAGGGTGGAATATAGGGGTAGAAATTGGTCAGGTTGGTCTGTTGATCAGACGCGCCATATGTCCAGGCCCCGTCGTCACGGGTGAATTTTGGTATCACCAGGCGATATTGCAGGTGGATGTGTGCTTGTTGATCAGGGAGTAATGGGGAATCAAAGGTTAGCAAGGTGCTGAGGCCTTGGTCCGTTTGTGCCGCGGCTGGATTGACGTCCAGGCTATTTTGAATATACGTTCCTGCAAAGTATTTAGGTGGGATTCGCAGAAGCAATTCCTGGAGCTCGATGCCAGTGTTATTCGTGTAGGTAATTGTTTGAGTGATATCCGCGTATTGCGAGTAATAGTTCAGGATGATGTCGAGGTTGTACTCAGGGATGTTTTTGGGAATTTCAAAGTCAGCAGGAGCGTTTCCTGGTTCTAGCGGCGTTTGGCTGACAGTTGGTTGAAATGTGCCGGTGAGAATGTGGGTTTGTGGCTCGGGCAAAGGTAACGCCGGGGTAGACTGATCAAGGCTTGGATTTAACACACAAGCTGCGAGCACTGTTCCAGATAAACTGAGAATCAAGAGTAAAATGAACAAACGCTTCAGCAGGATCATTGACATTTGGCTGATTTTACCAGATTCCAACGAAGCCAATTTCACTGTCACTTTTTCGGTAAACTGGAGAGGATGTCATTGGAACAAACAAAAATTAACTCTGGCATGAAATCATTTTTGTTGATCTGGATCGGACAGATTTTCTCGCTGACCGGTTCAGCGATCACCAATTTCGGTTTGGGTATCTGGGCTTGGCAGAAGACTGGTCAAGCCACTCCACTTGCCATGGTGAGTTTCTTCTTTATGGTGCCAATGATAGTGATGACGCCGTTTGCGGGGGTCTGGGTTGACCGATGGAATCGCAAATTTGTCATGGCGATCAGCGATATGCTCGCTGGATTGGGCACTGGCATCATTTTAGTGCTGTTAACGCTGGGTCACCTCGAAATCTGGCATCTTTACCTGGCAGCAGTGCTTAACGGAATTGGGGCGGCATTCCAATGGCCAGCTTACAGTGCCGCTATCTCGTTGCTCGTTCCCAAGCATCAGTACACCCGCGCCAATGGCATGATTTCGTTGGCCGAGTCCGCCACCGGCATATTGGCGCCTGTGCTGGGTGCCTTGCTTATTTCCACAATTGGGCTGGCGAACATCCTCATGATTGATCTGGTCACACTCGGTATTGCTTTAACCTTCCTGTTGGTTGTGAAAATCCCCGGAGTTAAGAGAATTGTCGAGGAACCTGGAAAAAAGCAGTCTTTTTGGCAGGAATTGGGATTTGGATTTCGTTTTATACTTACCCGCAAACCACTGCTGTATCTCCAGCTTGGTTTCTTTTTTAGTAATTTGATCGGTGGTGTGGCGAACCCGCTCTTCACGCCAATCATCCTGTCGAAAACGAACAACGACACAGTCTTGCTCGGTTCAATACAGTCGGTGGCTGCCATTGGTGGAGTGCTCGGAGGTTTGGCGCTGACAGCCTGGGGAGGGTTTAAGCGCAAAACCACCACCGTAGTGTTGGGTTGGTCGGTTTTTGGTGTCTTTACAGCACTGTTTGGTCTTGCGCGAGTCCCGTGGCTGTGGATGGCTTCTCTGTTTATGTTTACTTTTGTTATGCCTTTTGTGAATGGAGCGAATCAAGCGATCTGGATGTCCAAGGTTGACCCATCGATGCAAGGCAGGGTGTTTTCAATCAGACGGCTGGTGGCTCAAGTAAGTGTTCCATTAGCGTTGCTGGTTTCAGGTCCGCTCGCAGATAAAGTTTTCGAACCTGCTTTTAAGACAGGTGGAAACTGGTTGGCGAACCTCTTCAGTCCACTGGTCGGACTGGGGGCTGGCTCTGGCATGGCAGCAATCCTGTTCATCGCTGGTAACGTCGGAATATCCGTAGGTGTCATTGGGTGGATGAACCCCCTGATCAGAGACGCAGAAACACTCTTGCCTGACCACGACTCCGTAGAGGCTGTGCCTGTTGAGTTGGAAACAATGAGTTAATTAATCGTAGATATCCGAGCAATCAGCAGTACTAAAGCTTATGGCTTCTATGATTGTGATGTTGGACGTAATTCTGGCCGTCTTTGCCATCATGGCGATACATTGGCAATATTTGGTTTCCGAAAGTTCAACAGCTCTGACGACATCTTCACGGCGAATATTGCGACCAGTGAAGATGTATTCAAAGTTCATCTCTGTGAACACCATCGGGTGTTCATCGCGGCTCTTTACGTTTACATTGATCTCAAAGTCGGTGAGATCTACTTTCTTTTTTCGCAAGATCGAGACAACATCCATGCCTGTACAGCCAAGCGTGCCCATTGCCAGCAGTTCGGTCGGTCTGAAGCCACCATCATGCCCGCCACCAGCTTCCGAAGAGTCCATTACCACTTTGAATCCAGTGTCAGCAGTGGCTTCGAAGGTCATATCACCTTTCCAGGTTACTTTTGCGTCCATCATGTGCTCCTTTTTCGACCAACCTGGCCGACATTGATCTGATTATCAGGTAAACGCGCCTGATTGAATTTTGCCGCACTTCTGACATACCAAATTAAGTGAACTGTCATATTCCACCGGACCCTCACCACAGAAAGGGCAAGGTCTGCCGTACCGCAGGTGTGTCCCTGGTTTTTCTGTGCACGGCCCGACTACCGCGTAGCGATTTTCTTGCGCTAGAGGGCTCGAGTGCTCGACAGAGGATTTTGAA
This sequence comes from Anaerolineaceae bacterium, assembly GCA_049657925.1. Taxonomy (GTDB): domain Bacteria; phylum Chloroflexota; class Anaerolineae; order Anaerolineales; family Anaerolineaceae; genus Mesolinea. Next base: position 28,823 of record JBASOE010000096.1, on the reverse strand, counting down.
TCTTGGTTTTTGCTCATAACACTCTCCCAAATTGGGTGTGGTCAAAAGGTTGAGTGTGGTTCTTCACAAATAATTCTTACACTGGTTTACGCAATTAGAATCCGTTTCTGGTTTGATTACCTGGCAACCTCAGCCAGCGGCCAGGTAGGCTGAACGTCAAAAGCAAGACTGTCCGCCTGACCCTCAACAAAATGATAATAAGCTGCTCCTGCGATCATAGCTGCATTGTCTGTACACAGGTTAATGGCTGGGATATGAACTTTGAATTTTGTCTGTGAACGGAAGGCTTCACGCAACGCTTTATTGGCGCTGACGCCGCCAGCAACAATAATTTCGACTGCCTTAAATTCTCGGGCGGCTTCCATGGCCTTGTCAAACAGGGTCGCCACCACCCCAGCCTGGAAAGAGGCGGCGATATCCGCCACTGGAATTTCCTTATGACTTGCTTTGAGATCTTCCACCGTACGCAATACCGCGGTCTTTAAACCGCTGAAACTGAAGTTCCATGGGTCAGAAAGTCTTGCTTTTGGGAACAGGTACGCTTGAGAGTTTCCATCTGCGGCTGCTTTTTGAATGGACGGACCACCAGGGTAAGCCAGTCCTAATAAGCGGGCTACTTTATCGAATGCCTCGCCTGCGGCATCATCAATCGTACCTCCCAAGTGTTGGTAGCTGAGGTGTCCACGCATCAGCACGAGTTCGCTGTGCCCACCCGAAACCAACAGACCAATCAGCGGGAATTTTGGCTCGGTTGGTGGCTTGACGTCAGGTTGATGCAACCATGCCGAGTAAAGATGCCCTTCGAGGTGGTTGATGCCCAGAATTGGCAGGTTGGCAGCCATCGCCATCGCCTTGGCAGCGTTCACGCCGACCACAAGCGAACCTGCCAGACCAGGACCACGCGTAACCGCGATACCATCCAGATCTCTGAGTTGCATATGGGCTACTTGTAGCGCTTCTTTTATGACTGCATCGATGACCTTGATGTGTTCACGTGAGGCCAGTTCGGGGTAGACCCCGCCAAACTGGGCATGCAGGTCTGCCTGGCTGGCAATCACTGAGCTTTGAATGACGCGTCCGTCTTCGACGACAGCTGCGGCGGTTTCATCACAAGAGGATTCAATGCCTAAAATACGCAAACTCTTCTTTGTCATCTCAACCCCTTTTCATAGGAATGATCAGGTCCATTGGAAAGTCGACGAACTTGTGGAAAGCTCCAGATTCATCGATATAATAAGTGTCCTCGAGGCGGATACCATATCCTTTATCTGGGTAGTATAACCCGGGTTCAATAGTGATCACAGAACCTGGCTTAAGTGTTTGAGTGGAGTCCTCCGGAAGTCCACAGAAAGGCTTCTCATGCACATCCAAGCCAACACCATGCCCAAGGCTATGAACATAACCATTCTCCACTTTGAAGTTTTGACGGATGGTTTCATGCCCCATGGATTCGAATAATTCACAGGTTCGCACCTGGAAATCATTGAAATTAACACCTGTTTTGAGCTCCGAGACAATCGTGTCGTAGGTTGTGCTTACGTCATTATAGGTTTTTTGCACTTCCTCAGGAGCATAACCCAGACACCAGGTGCGGGTGAAGTCGTAGAAGTAACCACCGCCTTTTTCGCAAGGGTAAATGTCGTAAACGATGGTCTGCCCAAGCTTGATTGGGTCAGAGTCGGTGCCATTTGAATGAGGTACACCTGCGTCACGACCGATGGCAAAGATCGTATCTTCAGGGTTTTCAGCACCAAATTCCGATAGCCACAAGTTGATCTGGGCTTTAACATCTCCGATAGTGAGAGGGGCACCATTTGCTTTTACAAGCGTCTCCTGAACAACAGATTGACTGGTGAGCAGGTCAAGTGTATTGGCGACTACCCGGGTGGTGATGTGCCCCATCGTGCGGATATGCTCCAATTCGTCAGGGGTTTTGGTTGCCCTGGCTTCAAGTAAAACCGCATCGATTACGTCGCCAGCAAATTCCAAACCTGTTGGTAATTCCTGCAATCGTTTAATCAGCGAATAGAAACGACCCACTTCGCGCGAGCCGTAGAGTAAGACCTTGCCTTGCGTCAGGCCGATATCTTCGAGCATTTGTTGGTATCTCAAGGCCATAGCCTCAGCTCGGTCACCATTGGCTGCGGAGAGGTAGGCTTTGGGGTCGTAATTGGAATAGGAGATCAGCCGATAACCAGTCTTGGCTGCCTCATCGCGCTCCATGGAACCATGAAAAAGGATGGGGGTTTGACCGGGAATGTAAAACAAGTCGCCTTGGGTGAGGTGGATACCACCGGTCAGGTAAACCATTGACGGATTGTGGTTGGCGGCGCCACTAACCCACAAGGCAATTGCTCCATTTGCTCTTATAAGATCATCTAAATTTGTTCTCACTTTACTCCTTCATTATTACTAGAGCTTTACGCAGATTTTCAATCAGGATACCCGTGTCTTCAGGCATAACGGTGCGCAGGTCACAAACAACCTGATCGTCTTGAATGCGGGCTATTACCGGAGGTGTCTGTTGGCGCAGGCATTTCAATAGTTTCGAAGGACTTCGAAACGGAAACGCCACCAGCCAGGTGTCCAGTGTCTCTTCGGGGAGACTGCCTCCACCGATGGTCGACTTGCCGCTAATCACAGAGCCACATCCCAAAGTCTCGACCACCGCCTGGGCTGTTTTTTGAAGATCTTCAAGGGAGCGTGAAAGCAAGTGGTAGAGAGGAATCTCAGTGTCAGCTTTCCCTTTCAAGTAACTGAGCAAGGTTGCAGATAGTGTCAAGAGGATCAGCTTGTCTGGACGCAATGCCCGGTAAAGTGGGTGCTTGCTTAGCTCGGCAATCAGGTCTTTACGGCCGACGATGATACCGCATTGCGGACCGCCAAGCAGCTTATCCCCTGAGAAGCATACCAGGTCAGCACCTTCAATTAGGGCTTCCTGAACCATAGGCTCATGGCTTAATCCATAACTGGCGGTATCCAGTATAGCGCCAGAACCAATATCGTATACCAAAGGTACTTGATAAGTTTGAGCTAATTGGGATAGTTCTGAAAGACCTGGCTGGGTGGTGAAACCTACGATCTTGTAATTGGAGGGGTGCGCCACCAGGATCATCTCTGACCCTTCGTCGAGGGCTGTTTGATAATCACTTAGATGTGTTCGGTTGGTCGTCCCGATCTCGTAAAGTTTCGCTCCTGATTGGCGCATGACTTCTGGAATTCTGAAGCCGCCACCAATTTCGATCATTTGGGCACGGCTGATGGCTACTTTTTTGCCCTTCGCCAGTGCGGATAGGATTAACAAAACCGCAGCAGCGTTGTTGTTTACCACTAATGCGGCTTCGGTTTGCAGCAAGCGGGTCAGCAGATCCTGGGCGTGCACAGAACGGTTGCCGCGTTTGCCGGTCTCGAGGTCAAATTCGAGGTTCGTGTATGAATCTTCTACTTCACGTAAAGATTCCAAGCTTGCGCTCGAAAGAGGAGCACGGCCGAGGTTGGTGTGGAGGAGTACGCCAGTGGCGTTGATTACCTTTCGTATTGAAATAGCGCTTTGAGAGGCCAGCAAGTGGCTGACTTCATCCATAATTTCAGAATTAGCGGGTAAGGTGCTCCCGTTGGCAATTGAATTACGAATCCCTTCCAAAGTTTCGCGCAGGGTGTTAACTACCCAGGAATGTCCATATTCCTGAACCAATTGGGTGGCAGGTGGCAGGGTTAATAGAAAATCGACGGAGGGGATGTCGCGCTGCGCGGTCATGGGCGCGCTCAGAGAGCTTCAGGTTTCCAGCGGCTGCGTTCCCACATGCGCAAGAGCAATTCAATCAGGATCATCGCAGCCCCCAGGATTACAGCCAGTGGAAAAGTGAGCGCGCGACCGAGCTGCAACCAAGCTAAAATCGCAGCGTAAATGCCGAACCAGAGTGACTGACGAATAATGACATTACGATCGGCCAGAGGTTTGGAGGGAAAGCGTTTGTTGAGGAAGTAGGTCAGTGGCATCAACAATCCGGTCACCAAACTTACTAAAAAGAAGATGAATAGCCAGCGGGGAAAGATGGTTGGCAAGGTCTGCACCAAAATAACAGCCAGACCTCCAGCGCCAAAAATAAACAGGCCAAGAATTGCCGGCAGGTAATCAACAAAGCGTTCAGTTCGGGGGTTATTTTGCATAATCGAATTATACCTGAAAGGTTGGCATTAAATCTGAATGGGTCCTGTTACTCGAGTGGAACAAGCCGCCCGACCAATGCAAAACGACCTTCATCTGTTTCGTAATTACAGGTCAGCAGGGTGACAAACCGATCTGACGAGGTTGTTTCGATGCGGCTTCTGAACCACGAGCGAGTGCGTACTTGAAAAGTGAAATCGTCATGATCGCGAGGGCTGGCAAAATTAAATTGAAGCAACCCTAAATCTTCGGGGTCAAGGTCGAACCCGCCGATCAGTTCCACGCGGTAGGTCTGGTTTGGCAGGAACAAATAAAGATTGGGGTGTTTGTTGTAATATTCCTGGTGTTTATATTCTGGGAGCGTAGCCAGCATGGAGTCATCCTCCATGTTGTGCCCATAAACCAGCGTGTTTTCGTCTTTGAATCCAGCTTGATTGCGATAGTCCACAAAAAGGCTACCAAGCGGGTTCTTTGATCCATCAATGAGTTGCGAGAGATAGCGCTCGTTGTTCTCCCCGCGGACGATCGGATAGCTAATTGGGCTGTCCTCGCTGAAAACCCAGGCCTCTACCTCTGTATTGATGGCTTTGAGCGAATCGAAATCTACATTGACCAGGCTGCGGATGCGAGCCAAATCCATGGCGTTGTCAATCAGGGGAGTTGGTTCTTGTGGCGTCAATGGTGAAGGTGTGGGCTGTGTTGACCCTGGGGTTAGATCATATTCTTCGAATGGCTGGGTTGCTTCAATGATCCATGGCGAGTCACTGCTTGTAGTTTCTGGCGTCGTCACCACCTGACGATTGATATTCGCATAGGTTTCATTGCCCTTCTTGTAGCTCCATTCATTGCGGATGATAATAGCCATAATGAGGATCATGGCGAGCACCAGAACAATGATGACCCACTTTATGATTTGGCGCCAGGGTAAATGTTTCGCGACTTGTTCAGGGGGTAAATCTGACATTGGGCAGGAACTAACCCCTCCTACTTGTCAGGAGTTTTAGGTCGAGCCAGTGCGCCAGCGGTAGAATTGCTGCGAGACCCAATAACAAAGCCAACCAACGGGCGTTGTGAGTGTTATCGCCGGTATAAGGGAGGGTGCCCGTATAAGTGTTGGTGACGGTCATTCCGTTGACACTTTTTGAGTAATACGCCGGCACCGTAACTTCATTGATGGTGTATTGATATGTTGCGCCATTTTGATCTGTCTGATCGACATTGTACCAGGTGTAACTGGTAATACCGCTTGTGAGCGTATAAGGGTTTCCCATAATTGCTCCGTTGCGATAAAGCTGAATCTGGATATTCGGTTTCGCAGCAGGTCCACCTGACCAGATTTTTGTGCCGATAATGTTGATTTTTGGGCTGACATAAGCATTATTGACCGTCAAACCATTCTCTGTTTTCTGATAGTTGGTTGGTGCGCCTTCGTTGAATTGCGTGTGTCCAGTGTTCCAGGTGCCTTCGTGCACAGAGAATGTATAAGGATTTCCAGCAAGGTCAGTGGCTTCAAGTCCAGTCCAGCCGACTTGGGTGGTTCCGTTTGGTAAATCTTTGACTTCCACTCCGGGAACAACTTGTGTCGTGATGGTTGCGCTGGTGCGATAAAGCCTGAAGCCAATGGTAGGCTTAACCGTTGGGCCTTGCGTCCAGGTTTTTGTGGCGTTTGCAGTGGCGGTTAGGGGAATAACATAAGTATTTGTGACGGCGAGTCCTGCTTCCGATTTTGTGTACGTGGCAGGCACGAAATTTTGCCCTTGCGCATTCACCTCACGCACGGTAAAGGTGTACTCCTTGCCATTGGGGTCTTTCAAGTTCTGGATCTGCCATGAGACGCTCTCTGTACCACTGGGTAATTCCCTGATAGGCGCTTCAGCTACTGGAACTTCTTCAACAGTATCGCCCACCACCTGCCGATAGAGTTTGAACCATATCGTCGGTTTGGCAGCAGGTCCGTTCACCCAGTTTTTTGTGGCTGTAATGGTATTCTCTGGTGGTGGTGTGGGCGAGTAGGTATTGGTAACGGTCAATCCGTCGGCGGAGTAGGAAGCCTTGTACTCGGGCGGTGGTCCCTCAGTGCAAGTGGTGTTGGTTATATTCCAGGTGCATTCAACTACGCTGTAGATATATAGGTTTGCGCTGCTGTCTTTTGCCTCAAGGCTTGTCCAGATGATTGTGGAGTCTCCCGGTAGGAGCTCTTTAATGAAGGAGTCTGCCAAAGGTTGCCTGGTTGTTAATGCCGTAGCTCGATAAAGTCTGAACGCGACGGTGGGACGTGGAGTTGTGCCACCAGTCCAATTTTTTGTAGCGGTAATGTTAACAAGTTCAGAAGTAAAAGTATTAGTTACAAATGCACTCAACAGGTCTTCTGAGTAGGTGACGGCATCTGAATAATTGGCAGGCGGACCGTTCACAAAATCGGAAACGGTTACATCGTAATGCATCTCCCTGACCGTAAAGCGGTATGGCAATCCATTAATGTCAGTTTCTTCAAGACCAACCCAATTGGCTGTCGTCGCGCCTTCCAGCAAGATTATTTGACCTTCAGGAACCGGCTCAGCTTCAGGCATGGCCGAAGTCTTGCGGTAGAGTTGAAAAGCGATATTTGGACGGGGGTCTGCGCCATTTACCCACTGCTTGGTAGCGGTGAATGTCCCTGCGGCCGGAATGGCGTATGTGTTTGTGATGGTAAATGTAGCTCCATCAACCTCGGTCGATCCTGTATAGCTGGCTGGAGCAGCTTCCGTAAAAATTGTTTTTGCGGTGTTCCACTTACCTTGCTTGACCTTGAAAGTATAGGCATTGCTTGATGCATCAAGCGCTTCCATATCCATCCAGGATGCACTTGATCCACCGGGAGCAAGAGTTCGTAATGTATCGCCTGGAACAGCTTGTTCGGGGGTGATTGGGGAGGAACGGAAGAGTTGTAGTTGGATCGAAGGTTTTGGTCCGTCAACCCAAAACACATTCGCTTGGAGAGTCACAGTGGTCTGAGCGAAAGCTGACTGTGTTAACCCACCAGTCAAGAAGCACAGCAACAAAATGCTAACTGTGGCAATAGTAAGACGTCGTGAAAAAGGCATGAAACCTCCCGGTATGATGCTTACCCATAGTTTATCACGGTTCGCACGAGGTATTGATCGAATGAGGATCGTTTTAGCGAAGGGATTTGCATACACAGAGTCAATATGGTTGAGATGATAGAATTAGGCGAAAGAAAAAATCGATTGAATCAAAGGTGAGCCGATGACACACACAAAACCCCATTCCCGATTTCTGGAGGCACTGCAAAAACGTGTTCTCATTTTTGACGGTGCCATGGGTACTTCTTTACAAGGATTCAATTTGACCGAAAAGCAATTTGGCGGCAAGGAGCTGGTTGGCTGTAATGATGCTTTGGTTCTATTCGCCCCTGAGGTCGTAGAACGGGTCCATCGTTCCTTCCTGGAAGTTGGCGCGGACGTGATCGAGACCGATACTTTCCGCGGCAATCGCCTGACCCTGGCTGATTACCATCTGCAGGACCGTACTATTGAGCTCAACCTTGCAGCAGCCAACCTGGCACGCAAGGTCGCTGACGAATACAACACACCCGAACAACCGCGCTTTGTGGCTGGTTCAATGGGTCCCTCAGGCAAGTTAATCTCCACCGATGACCCACAAATGTCCGATATTACTTATGACGAACTGGTTGATGTCTTCCGGGAACAGGCGGTTGGTCTTATCCAAGGGGGTGTGGACGTGCTGTTGATCGAGACTTCCCAAGACATCCTGGAGGTAAAAGCGGTGGTGCAGGGCATCCACCTGGCAAACGCGGAATTGGGTACAGAAGTTCCCATTCAAGCGCAGGTTACGTTGGACATTAACGGCAGGATGCTGCTGGGCACCGACATCAGCGCCGCGCTGGCAATTTTAGAAGGGTTGGATATCGACTTGATCGGTATGAACTGCTCTACAGGTCCAGAGCACATGCGTCAATCGATCGCCTATCTTAGTGAACATACCCACCTGCCCATTTCGGTTATTCCCAATGCCGGGTTGCCGATGAACGTCAATGGTGAGGCTGTCTATCCAATGAAGCCGGACCAGTTTTCGGACCTTTTGGCGGACTACGTTGGCAAATTTGGTATTCGTGTGGTTGGCGGTTGCTGCGGCACGACCCCAGACCATATCTGCGAACTGGTTAAAAAAGTCAAAGCGACTAAACCCGCAATCCCCGAAGTTATTCCGATGCCCGCACTGGCGTCCCCTACCCAGGCGGTCGCCACGATGCAGGAACCGGCCCCCTTCATGATTGGTGAAAGACTTAACGCGCAAGGCTCTCGAATTTTCAAGAAGATGGTATTAACTGCTGATTTTGACAGCATGATCCAGGTCGCCAGAGATCAGGTCGACAACGGCGCGCACGGCTTGGATATCAGCATGGCCGTCACGGAACGTACCGATGAAGCCGACATGATGGCAAAGATCGTCAAGCGACTTTCGCTCGAAGTGCCAGTGCCGCTCATTATTGACAGCACTGAACCGGAGGTCATTGAGGCTGCTCTGCAAAAAACGGGTGGGCGCTGTCTGATCAACTCCACCAACCTTGAGGCGGGTGAAGCCAAATCCCGCAAACTATTTGCCGTGGCGCGCAAGTACAGCGCGGCGGTGATGGCTTTGACTATCGATGAACAAGGCATGGCTAAAACGGCTGAACGCAAATTGGAAGTTGCCAAACGTATTCATGACCTGGCAGTAAATGAATACAGGTTGGCACCCAGCGACCTGGTGTTTGACGACCTTACTTTTACCCTGGCGACTGGCGAAGCCGAATTTCGGGATTCGGCCATTGAAACCCTGAAGGGCATTGAACTGATCAAGAGAGAATTGCCCGGCGTGCGCACCTCGCTGGGCGTCAGCAATGTCTCATTTGGTCTGAGTCCGGTTTCACGCAAGGTGCTCAACAGTGTCTTTTTATTCCACGCTGAGCAAGCTGGGCTGGATATGGCCATCGTCAACCCTGCTCAAATCAAGCCCTATTCAGAAATATCCACAGACGAACGCGAACTGGCCGAAGCATTGATCTTCAACCGTTCCGAAGACGCGTTGGCCAATTTGATCACTTATTTTGACCAACATACCCAGGAAACTGGGGATGAAGGACACAAAGAAGATCCATTTGCAGGATTAAGCGTGGCTGAGAGACTGCAGGCTCGCATCCTCACACGTCAGAAAATTGGAGTGGAAGAGGATATAAATCAGATCTTAGCACTCGACCCGACGAGAACAAACGGTGAAAAGGCGGTAGAAATTCTTAATCAAGTACTTCTGCCGGCCATGAAAGAAGTCGGTGACCGTTTTGGGGCAGGAGAATTGATCCTGCCTTTCGTGCTGCAGTCTGCCGAAGTAATGAAGAAATCTGTGGCGTACCTTGAGAACTATCTTGAGAAAAAAGAAGGAATGAGCAAGGGAAAGCTTGTATTGGCTACTGTCTACGGAGATGTGCATGATATTGGCAAAAACCTGGTCAAAACCATTCTCACCAACAATGGATATGATGTGGTTGACTTGGGAAAGCAAGTCCCTGCGGAAACGATCATCAGTGCAGCCATCGCAGAAAATGCCACTGCCATTGGGCTGTCGGCATTATTAGTCTCGACCAGCAAGCAGATGCCGTTGATTATCAATGAACTGCACCGCAGAAAACTGAACATTCCTGTTTTAGTTGGTGGAGCAGCTATCAACCCACGGTTCGGCTGGCGGATATTACGTGGTGAAGACGGCAATTACTACGAACCGGGTGTTTTTTATTGCAAGGATGCTTTTGAGGGTTTGGGCGTCATGGACGCGCTGACAGACCCACAGAAGCTATCCACTCTCAAAGCGGATACCTGGCGAAAGGCCGAGCATGAGTTCAAGATATCTGAGACTCACCAGACAATTCAGCGCGAGGCTCCTGTTTCCGCACTTAAGCCTGCTGAGACCATTCCAGCAGTACAGGAATGGGGAGTGCGTGTGGTTGAGGAACTGCCGCTGCCTCTGGTGGCTCAACACCTGAATCTGAACGAACTCTACAGATTGTCATGGGGCGGCAAAAATACGCACGGAGCAGCCTGGCAGACGCTAACCCAAGAATTCGATGAACGTCGGGTGCGCATGGTAGCAGAAGCGCAGCGCGAAGGCTGGCTGAAACCCAGAGCGGTGTATGGTTACTGGCCAGTCCTGGCTGAAGGGGACGAATTGCTGGTTTACGATCCGGAAACGATTGCGACGAACAAACCAGTTGTGCTCGAACGCTTTGCATTCCCACGTCAAAAGGGTGGGGAAGGCTTAAGCCTGGTCGATTACTACCTTCCAGTTGGATCTGAAGGCTATGACGTGGTGGCGTTGCAGGTGGTTACTGTTGGACAGGAAGCGACCCGGCGATTTACAGAACTGGAAGCGCAGGATCGCTACACCGATGCCTATTATTTGCATGGCCTGGCAGTGCAGATGGCTGAAGCTACCGCGGATTACTTACACGATCACATTCGTAGAGAATTGGGTCTTGCCATTGGGCAAGGTTTGCGATATTCCTGGGGATATCCCGCCATTCCAGAGCTTTCGGACCATGTCAAAGTGTTCAAATTGCTGCCCGCGCACGAAGCGCTTGGCATGGAATTGACCTCTGCATACCAATTGGTACCTGAGCAATCCACTGCTGCGATCATCGTGCATCACCCGGATGCTAAATATTTTAATGTTGGCGTGAATCGTGTCGAACAATTATTGGGATAATTGGGAATTGAACAGAACAAAATAGTCTGCTGGAGCGTCCTAATTAAGTGTGCCGCAAGCATGCGGTAGAATTGCGTTCATGGAGGCGATTATGAACAGAGTTTTTCGTTTACTGAGTCTGAGTCTGTCAATGACATTCTTAGTGAGTGCTTGTGCGTCCACGGCCACTCCTACACTCACCACCGACCAACAAACTGCTGTGGCCCAGACACTGACAGCCATAGCACCGGCGACTAAAACCGCGACCGTTGCTCCCACCTCGACACCGACACCCGTATCGACAAATACAGCTACGCCAACTCCCATACCCACACCCAGTGTGATTGGGCCTGAAGTATATGGCGACGGTGTAAACCCCTTGACTGGTTTGAAAGTTGATAAACCTGAATTGCTCAATCGACGTCCGGTGATTATGAAGATCTCCAACCACCAGATTAATTATCAACCCCATTGGGGGCTATCAGCTGCAGATATTGTTTGGGAATATTACATCGGAGCGGGCGCCAACCGTTTTGCAGCGTTGTATTATGGGCAGGATAGCGATCGTATTGGTCCTGTTCGTTCGATACGGCGAGTAGATGGACATATTGGTCAGCTTTACCAGGCTGTATTCGGTTCTACTGGCGGCAATACTGAAAAGGTGTTGCCTTACCTGAACAATTACATTCCTTATCGTTATTTTACAGATAAATACCTTTGCCCAGGCGTGTGTGATGACGGACGTGGCTATGTTTACAGTGTGTTTGGTGACTCAGCCGCACTTTCTGATTACTTTGTGAACAATGGCGTTGGTCTTGATAACCCTGGCCTGACTGGCATGGCTTTTTCCGAGCAAGCACCACAAGGGGGAGAAGCCGGTGATTCTGTTTGGATCAACTTCTCGGCTGGTGAGTTGAGTGAGTGGGTCTACGACGAAGATCTGGGGAAGTACCAACGGTTTGCCCAAGACGAAAGCACCAGCTATGTCTACATGGGTACAATCGACCAGAATACCAACGAGATTTTGGCTTTCTCAAATGTGATCCTGCTCAAGGCGGAGCACACAATGTTGGAAGATACTCTCTTCAACGTCGAGCTGGTCGGTAATAGCGAGGGTCAGCCGGCGATTGTCTTCCGAGATGGCAAAGCATACGAAATCACCTGGAAAGTGACTGATCCCGAGAAACCAATACAGTTTTTTGACGCTAATGGCGAGATATTCCCGCTCAAACCGGGCAACACCTGGATGGCAATCATGGGCGTCTCAACTCCTGATCAGGTTGATGGTGGCGAATGGTCTTTCTTTTTCTCGATCCCATAGCACCAGCCTGTGAAAACACTGGTAATTTCTGATATTCACGCTAATTTGACCGCCCTCGAGGCGGTCATTCAACATGCCGGAAAAGTAGATCAGGTTTTTTGCCTGGGTGACCTGGTCGGTTACGGACCAGACCCGAATGAGGTTGTCCGATTAATCCGAGGTTTACCGAATTTGACCTGCATTATGGGCAACCACGATGCTGCTTTGTTAGGCTTTATTGACATTACCGCTTTCAACGGGGAAGCTTTTGCCGCATTGAACATTCAAAATGAGATGCTGGATCAGGAAGCTCGCAACTTTCTGGAACTCCTCCCGGTAAAAATTGAGGTTGAGGCAATAACACTGTCTCACGGCAGTCCCAGGAACCCCATCTGGGAGTACATTCTGAACGCCACAACTGCCAGCGCCAATTTCCCAGAATTTGAAACCAACGGCTGCTTGATAGGTCATACGCACGTGCCTTCCATTTTTATCGAACGCGAGATTGCAGTGCCACAATTACTTCTGCCTGGTTCTGGCGACCGCTGGAAGCCTACCGGGAAGTTTATACTCAATCCGGGCTCAGTTGGGCAGCCAAGAGACCGCAACAGCCGGGCATCCTACGTGATTCATGATAGTGATGAGAATACTTGGGAATTCACCCGCGTTGGCTATGACATTGACAGCGTCATTGAAAGAGTTCAAGCAAAAGGTTTGCCGTCGCGACTCGGAAGACGACTCAAACAGGGGATTTAATACGATCGGAACGATTCTCACTCTCTGACGTCTATAGGGTAGAAAAGTCAATTCAAAACTTGGAGGAAGAATGAGAAAGTCAATTATCGTGATTATGTTATTCTCAATGCTTTTTCTGGCTGGTTGTGCTTCATCTCGCAACGCCACAGAGCAGGAATCGACGCTAGACTTTGCGACAGGCAATGAGGGCGGTCTTGCGGTTGCGCCAATGCCCGCAATGCCGACAGAAGCCTCTGCAGCACCTATGGCTGATGAAGGCAAAGGTCTTGCCATCACAGAACGCATGGTTGTCCGCACCGCACAAATGCGAGTATCGGTTGCTGACCCGGCCGTGGCCGTAAGCGAAGTATCCAGACTTGCCGAAAGCTATGGTGGGTTTGTGGTCTCGTCGAACATCTACGAGACCAGCCGTACCGAGACGATGGTCTATCAGGGCAGCTACATTACCATCCGTGTGCCCTCAGCTAAATTAGATGAGGTAATGGCTAAGATTCGTGCACAGGCAGCCGACCCGAAATCGGGGGTCATGAGCGAAAGTATCAGCGGTCAGGATGTGACTTCCGAATACGTTGATTCTGAAGCCCGCCTGAAGAACCTCGAAGCAGCGGAAGTTCAGCTTAAGGAACTCCTGGATAATGCGCCAGATCTGGAATACACCATGGATGTGTTCAGAGAACTGACCAGCGTGCGTGAGCAAATTGAGGTTATCAAAGGACGCATGCAGTATCTGAAGGAATCAACCGACTTGTCAGCCATCTCGGTAGATTTTGTAGCGGAAGCCTCACTTAAGCCAATCGAAATTGGCGGTTGGAAACCTGAGGGAACAGCCAGAGAAGCGGTCCAAGCCCTGATCAACTCGGCTCAAAAAGTTGTTGACGCACTGATTTGGTTTGGCATCTACTGCCTGCCTTTCTTGATCCCAGTTGCGGTCGTAGTGTATTTCATTGTGAAATCATTCAAGAAACGCCGCAGTGAACGCCTGGCGAAGCAATTTATGGAACCGAAGGTGGAGAGGCAAGAACCCCCGCCTACCAACCCACAGTAAACCTTGAAAAAAGAAGAGGCTCCTGAAAAGGAGCTTCTTTTGTGTTAATCTTAGGTAAATTCCAATAAATCTTGGAAGGGAATGACTCCTTGCCTGATAAGTTTTATTTGCTCGGTGGTGCAATCCACAATCGTGGAGCCTGGTGAGGCAGTCAACTCGCCACCATCGAGTATCAAATCGATCTTGCCTGCGAGTTGGGCAAGGACACCTTTGGCATCAAGTGGGTTAGGCTGATCAGATAGGTTGGCACTGGTGACAGCCAACGGACCAGTTTTGGAAAGTAATTCGAGCGCAAAAGGGTGACCGGGCATGCGTACTGCCAGACCCGCATAGGGGGTCAAAGCATTCGGCAAGGTCTCGAGTTTGGGTAAAATAAGGGTCAAGGGACCTGGCCAGTATTTGGCTATCAGCTTTTTCGATTTCTCATCGGGCGCTTGAACGAGCAGAGAGAGATGGCCGAGATTGGCGATCAACACCGGTAAGGCTTTGGTTACGGAACGACCTTTGGCGCGGTAGACTGCTTGAATTGCCTCTGTGTTGTGATAATCACAAGCCAGACCGTAGAGTGTATCGGTGGGAAAGACAACTAAACCGCCTCTTGAAAGGATCGCTTGAGCGGTTTTAATTGCGTCTGGCGCAGTGACTGGCATTACTTGCGTGTTGAGTGGCATTTCAAATCACCTGGATGTAAACAAGACGATCAAGACCTGCCAAGTCCTGGTGCAAACCAACCTCGGCAGTTGGAAAGGTAGCCTGGGCAAGCGCAAGTGTAACCTCTCCGAGTGTAGACTCGATCTCGAGCAGGATCAACCCAGGTCGGTTGAGGTGTTTTGGAGCTTGATTAAGCAGGCGACGGATTAAGACAAGCCCGTCCTCACCGCCATCCAGTGCAAGTTTTGGCTCAAATGGCAGGCTATTTACCTGTCGCAATTTGTCGGTCGGAATGTAAGGCAAATTGGCGGTTATCAGGTCAAAACTGCTTTGTATTTGGTCAAGCATGTCTGATTGGATGAGGTGCAGGCGCTCTGTTATTTGATGAGTCTCCGCGTTTTTAGCAGCCACGCCAAGCGCGGCAGCTGAAAGGTCGATGGCGGTCATCTGAAGTTCGGCAGCGTGAATAAGTAAGCTGATAGGAATACACCCTGACCCTGTTCCGACGTCCAATCCTTGATTCGCTTTGGGGTGGTTAGCCAACCAAGTGAGCGCTGTTTCAACCAACAGCTCCGTCTCAGGGCGCGGAATGAGAACATCAGATGTAACTTTGAAATCCAACCCAAAAAAGGCTTGTCTACCTGTCAAGTAGGCGAGGGGTTCGCCCTGTTGAAGGCGCTCGCATAACAGGTTAAGTGCTTTAGATTGCTCGATGCTCAAGTAAGATTCTGGATGGGCAATCACCCAGGTTTTGGGCTTTCCGAGCACATGCGATAATAATACTAACGCCGTTTCATGAGGGTATTCAGATGCTGATAAGCTGCATTTCTTCAGGCCTGAAAGCACACTCTGGGTTGCTTCAGTCATTGGTTTCGTAATTTGCCAGTCGCTCTGATTCGTCTGCAAGTTGCAGCTCATTGATAAACGTATCGAGCTCGTAGCCAGCCATCACACCCGCCAAATTGTAAGAAGAAATGTTGATGCGATGGTCGGTCACACGCGACTGGGGATAATTGTAGGTGCGGATTTTTTCGGAACGTTCGCCGGTGCCGATTTGAGAGCGGCGATTGGCATCTTGTTCCTGACGTCTCTTTTCCTGCTCCATGTCATACAAACGAGCACGTAAAACCCCCATGGCACGTACCCTGTTCTGCAATTGTGAGCGCTCGTCCTGACATGCCACCACGAGACCGGTTGGCAAATGGGTAATTCGCACGGCGGTCATGTTCTTTTGGACGTTCTGACCACCCGCTCCAGCAGATCTGTAAACATCCACCTGGATATCAGAGTCAGGGATATCAATCTCAACCTCTTCAACCTCAGCCAGCACTGCCACAGTAACGGTCGAGGTGTGAATGCGACCCTGCGACTCAGTCTCGGGAACACGCTGCACGCGGTGCACCCCCGATTCGAATTTGAAACGTGAGTAGGCGCCCTTGCCTTTGATGGCGAAGGTGACTTCTTTGTATCCACCGATGCCGGTTTCACTTCCGGAGATGATTTCTGTTTTGTAGTGATGCAGTTCTGCGTAGCGCAAGTACATGCGCAGCAAGTCCGAGACAAACAAACCGGCCTCGTCCCCACCTGTGCCGGCGCGGATTTCGATAATGACACTGCGGTCGTCGCGAGGGTCTCTGGGAACGAGCAAACCCTTGAGTTCAGCTTCAAGGCGGTCGCGGTCGGCAACGAGGGATGCTAATTCCGTCTGTGCCAGTTCGCGCATTTCGCCTTCACTGGTTTCGATCAGACCTTCAGTCTCGGTTATGCGTTCCAGCGCGGTGCGATATTGCTCGGCACGCGTGACAATGGGCAGGAGCTCAGAGCGCTCCTTGGAGAGCTCACCCATGAGTTGATAATCAGAACCGGCTTCCGCCAGGCGGCGGTCGAGATCCTGAAAGTGTTTAATGATGGCGTTTAGTTTTTCAAGCATGTTTGTAACCTTCTATGATTTCGGTTGTGGATTATACCATTGCGAGTTACCCAAACCCGTGAAGCATAGGGTTGGAAACAACATAATCATGACAAGCAAAGCAGCTGACCAAGCTCAGCCATGTTTACATGTATAATTCCTGATCGGAGAAGGCATGCAGTTATATTTCATCAGACACGGTCAATCAACTAACAACGCTATCTGGGAGACAAACCAGTACAATATGGATGGGAGGGTGGCAGACCCTCCGCTCACTGAAAAAGGTTTTCGGCAGGCCGAGCTTACCGCTGAACTCCTCAGTTACAAACCAGAACCTAAAACCGCTGAGGACGCTGATACCTGGGACCCCCAAAACCGCAAAGGTTTTCATCTGACGCATCTCTATTGTAGCCTGATGGAACGAGCGATTCAAACAGGCATTATCATCGCCCACAAAACTGGCTTACCTTTGGTAGGTCTGACTGACATCCATGAAATTGGCGGCATCTATCACGAAACAACAGTGGGCGGTGTCTCGAACATAGAGGTCATGCATGGTCTGACGCGAGCCGAGCTTGATGAGCGCTACCCAACCTTGAACTTGCACAAACCCATCCCTGACCATGGTTGGTGGGTGGGGGGCAAAGAGGAGCTCGCCCAAAGACCCGAGCGGGCAAAACGTGTCCTCCAATTCCTTAAGGATCACCATAGCGGCACCGACGACCGGGTTGGTATTGTGACTCACGGCAGTTTCTCTGCCTACATATTCAGATTGATTCTTAATCTCAACCTTGCACCCAATATCGATTTCATCACCCGCAATGGTTTTGTGAGTAACAATTGTGGCATCACCCGAATTGACCAATATGGGCAGGATCTGGCCATGCTTTATTACAATCGAGTAGACCATCTCCCAGATGATCTGGTTACATAGGAAGTTATGCTTGGAATAATTATCGTCATCATCCTTACACTCATAAACGGCGTTTTTTCGATGTACGAGATGGCAATGGTTTCATCGCGAAAAGTTCGCTTAGAGCAAAGGTCTGAAGAAGGTGATAAAGGTGCGGGGGCAGCCTTGGCTTTGCTCGAAACTCCCAATCGCTTTCTTTCGACGGTCCAAATTGGAATAACCTTGGTTGGCATCATTTCAGGCGCATTCGGTGGTGCCAGTCTGGCCGCACCGCTCGGCGCGGTCTTCACTCGTTGGGGCTGGTTTGGGCAGTCTGCCCAGAGCGTTGCTTTCATTGTGGTGGTTGCTGCTATTACCTACCTTTCTTTGGTTTTTGGCGAACTTTTACCCAAACGTATCGCGCTTAATAACCCGGAGGTCATCGCATCATCGTTATCTGGTGTCATGGGAACACTCTCGAAAATTACACGACCCATCGTGAGCTTCTTAACCATGTCGAGTGAACTTTCTATGAAACTATTGGGGCTTCAATCGAAGCCAGAGCCAGCCATCACCGAAGAAGAAATCAAGTTGCTTATTGAAGAAGGTCGTGCGGGCGGTGTTTTCGAGGAAGCCGAGCAGGACATGGTCTCGGGAGTATTTCGATTGGGTGAGCGTCGGGTGGACGCAATGATGACTCCGCGCACTGATGTGTTGTGGATCGATCTGGAGGATGACAAAGATACCATCCTGCGTGAGATGATTGCCAGCAATTACTCGCGCATTCCCGTCGCAAGAGGTGACCTCGACAATGTGGAAGGCATCATCGACGTAAAAGATCTGGTCGGCGTTGACCTGCATTCAGCCGATTTTCATCTTGAAGATTACATCCGCACACCACTTTATGTGCCTGAAAATCAAGCCGCGTTAAAAGTTTTTGATCAATTCCGCAATTCTGGTATTCATCAAGCTCTGGTCATCGATGAATACGGTGGTGTTCAAGGGATGGTGACACTGTATGACGTGCTCGAAGCCATTGTCGGTGAGATCCCGCAGGATGAAGAAGACAAAGAGCAAGAAGCTGTGTTGCGCACGGATGGGTCATGGTTATTTGATGGCATGATCGCGATCGATGAACTGAAAGAAATCCTTGAAGTGGATGAATTTCCGGGTGAGGCTCGAGTGGACTTTCAAACTTTGAGCGGATTTGTGATGGATCAGCTTGGCACGATCCCTAAAGTGGGTCAGTCCTTTGAATGGGATCGTTTCCGCTTCGAGGTGGTGGACATGGACGGCAGACGGGTAGACCGTGTACTGGTGACCATCAAACCGGAAGCAGAGAATTAGTTATTTAGATTTCCAGCGTGAATAGAGAGCGTGTGAGAGCATATGGCCGGCGCTTTCATCTCGCATGACTAGTTCACCAGTCTCGATGATGCCGCGATTGCCAGCGATAGCTTCCACAGATTGGGCAGTGATTACTGCTGAGGCAGAGATCGCATAAGCCGTTAGCACGACAAAATCAGCATCTGTGGCGAGAATTTGGCGGCAAGCGTCAATCAACTCAGGCATCTTCTTAAAAAAGTCCCAGACCTGACCATCCAGACCACGCCCAAACTTGGGTGGGTCCAGAATCAAACCCTGATAGGTATTACCGCGACGAGCTTCGCGTTGGGCGAACTTCAGCGCATCATCGGCGATCCAGCGCACAGGTTTGTTTTCCAGACCGGAAAGCTTCATGTTATAAGATGCCCAATTAAGAGCATGTTTGGAGGAATCCACATGGGTGACTTCGGCGCCTGCAGCCGCAGCCGCCAAACTTGCCAGACCAGTATAGCCAAATAAATTGAGCACCTTGAACGGCTTCTTTGATAGCTTGATACGCTCAGACATCCAATCCCAATGCGCGCTTTGCTCAGGGAAGATACCGATATGCCGCGACGAAGCTACCTGAAGTTGGCAGCGCAGGTTTTTGTAACCCAGCTCCCAGGATTTTTCCATTGGTTTCAGAAAGTTCCAATGTCCACCGTACTCTTTGCTTTCTTCAACGCGCATAGCATGTGCTTGCTTCCAAAGTTCTTTGTTAGATTTTGACCAAATTGCCTGTGCTTCCGGTCGGATTAGAAGGTACGGGCCGAATTGTTCCAACGTCTTGCCTTCTCCACTATCCAGGAGGTGATAATCACTCCAACCAGGAACCTCTTCAAGATGCAAGGTGTTTAGGTTAGGGACGCTTTTCATAAGGTTTTAATCCATTCAATCAAGGAAGGAACGACATACATAGAAAACATGGCCATGGCAGCGGATATTTCCAATGGTTTATGAAGAGGTGACTGAATTTCAAGCATAGATTGATTTTGTCTGAGCCGGAAGACAACAGGCAGCGTGAGGATAAGCGCCAGCACAACCATAAATACCAACACCCAGGCAGGGATGATGTCAAGGAAAACTAAAGTAATAATACCGCTTACCGCTCCAAACCCGAGCAAGACCATCATCAAGATGTGTGTGCGTTTCTCGCCCAGTACGATGGCGGTATGTCGCAGGTTGGCTTCTTTGTCGCTTTTAAAATCGCGTAATTCATTAAAAAGTTCACCATATAGACTGATGCAAATAATAAAAGCTAATGGAAAAAACAAGTCACGATTGACCTGTTGTGTAAAAGTAAAAAAGCCGGTCAGGGTTTGAAGCCCAGCTAAAAGCCAACAGTGGCTCAGCAAGTCAAGAAGAGCGATTTGTTTCAAGCGCACGCCATGCCAGGAATAGATCACACCCAACACAAGACTGATGGCTCCATACAATAAGGCGCGACCTCCGAGCATGATATACAATGTGAGCGAGACTGCGGCTACAATAAACGAGGCGATACGGCCTTGCGTCGGGGTTAATTGCCCCGAGGAAACCGGATTGCGATTGATCTTCGATTCGCTGAGCGCGTCATCTGGCGCATCTTCAACATCGTTGATCATGAAGGCGAAACCGACTGAGAGCAAATTGGCGGCTAAAACGATCCACCATCTCGTTGAAAGCTCACCACCGGCTGCAGCAACACCAAGCAATGTGGTAATGGTAACAAAAGAGACGTACTCGTTAAAGCGACTCAATTTGAGGTAACCGAGCAATTTATTTTTCATGAGTATCTAACCCAAAAGTATACCTTACAACCACGCAGCAAAATCACGTCGAATTGGTTAATTATGGATAAAATTGAAGGTATTGTTTTTAAGGAGATTTAATGGACTTTGACCGTATGTTTGACCGTCGACACTCAGATAGTGTTAAATGGAATGTATATGATGAGAATGTTCTGCCCATGTGGGTTGCTGATATGGACTTTATGAGTCCACCCGCTGTTCTGGAGGCGATGCACAAAAGAGTTGAGCATGGGATCTTTGGTTATGGCATTGCTCCTGAGAGTTTGTATGCAGCCGTTATTGAACATCAAAGAAAAAAATACAACTGGACTATAAGTAAACCAGAGATCAGCTTTGTTCCAGGCATTGTGCCGGGCTTTAACCTGGCAATACGGGCAGTCTGTAAGCCTGGGGATGCGGTGATTTATCAAACGCCAGCCTATCCACCGTTTCTGAGCGCACCAGAAAATGGGGGCTTTAGGAGCGTACATAATGATATGCTTCAACAGCCAGATGGCAATTACGTGATTGATTTTGGGCACTTCGAACAGCAGATCATCGAAAACAAGGTTAAGGCATACATTCTGTGCAATCCGCATAACCCAACTGGAAGGGTTTTTACCCGGGTAGAGTTGGAACGACTTGCTGAGATTTGTTTGCGACACAATGTCATTATTTGCTCTGATGAGATCCATTGCGACATTGTCTATGAAGGGCACCATCATATGCCGATCGCAAGCCTATCTCCTGAAGTCTCCGCGATTACACTCACGTTTATGGCACCGAGTAAAACCTTCAATATTGCCGGGTTATATGCTTCTGTGGCTGTCATTCAGGAAAAGGAGCTCTTCCAAAAGTTCTGCAAAGTGCGCGAAGGTGTGATTGGCGGCCCAGACGTCTTGGCTTTAACCGCGGCTGAAGCAGCATACCGGAGCGGTGGTTCCTGGCTTGAGGAGTGCCTTGCTTACCTGACGATCAACCGCGATTGGTTGGTCGAAAACATCCCTACATTGTTGCCAGGTGTGAAAGTTGCCAAACCCGAAGCCACTTTCCTGGCCTGGTTGGACTGCCGCGAGAGCGGCTTGAGTGATCCGCAAAAATTCTTCCTCGAAAATGCTAAAGTTGGGCTAAATGATGGCGATACTTTTGGCGCTGCCGGGCATGGCTTCGTAAGGTTCAATTTTGGAACGCAAAAGGCACTTGTCGTTGAAGCGGTCCAGCGTATGGCTGATGCCTTGGCGGTCACTGGCGCTTGTTAAACAAAAATGGGCTGGTCAACGACCAGCCCATTGGGTATTCTATTTGCTTAACCTTCGAGGATAACCACGTTGGCAGCTTGCTTACCCTTGGGACCATCTTCGATGGTAAATTCGACGTTCTGGCCTTCCTTAAGGCGTCTGTAACCTTCCATTTGAATGGCGGAAAAATGCACAAAAACATCTTCTCCATTTTCTTGTCCGATGAAACCGAAACCTTTGGGGGCGCTGAACCACTTGATTGTACCTAAAACACGATCTGACATTCTTAAAACTCCATCTTTCTTTGACTAATATTCATACCCGATAATAACCACGGGCATGCTAATTTATCATTTATTGGATAAACTGTCAATTTTTATTGGAATAAAAATAGGCTGCTGGAAAGCAGCCTATTTGTTTGAGGTTGTAACTGCGATTACGAAGCGCTTCGGGTTTCAATCGCTTTGATACACTGATCTGCCCAACCGATGCACATCTTGTATAAGGCAGTTTCGAAGTTCGAGGTGAAATCCCAGTAAAACGCGTAATTCTGGTGTTCCGGGAATTTGTTTTGGAACTCAGCAAGTTCAGCGAAGGAAGCTTCTACGCTGGCAAGTTTAATAGTGCAAGATTGTCTAAATTGCTTGAAGATTTCAAGATTTTGAACTACTGAACGGTCTCCAGCAAAGAAAGTTTTCATCAAGAACACACTGATATTTAACTTTTCTTCATCAAGGGGACTTTCCGTAAGCCAGTCCAGGAAGACCTGTCGGCCAGCGGGAGTGATGCTGTAAATGCGTTTGTTAGGTTTTTCGGTCTGTATCTCAATGACTGAGGTCAACCATCCAATCTCCTCCATATAATTTAGCTCACGGTAAACTTGGCTGGTTTGAGCTTCCCTAAATTTCGCGATGGAAACGTCTGCCATCTTCTTGAGATCGTAGCCAGTCATACTATGGTTGTTTAACATACCCAACAAACTTAAACGCAGAGACATATTAATTCCTTTGAGCTCTCGAAATTTTCGAATATTTTTTAATTTATTTCAATAGTTCTAAATTATAACTCAGACTTCTACAAAACCTTAAAATGTTGTTAGAATCAAATTTATGACTATTTATAACAATCCTTCCTATCTGGTGTCGAAACAATACCATACAACAGATAACCTGAATGCACGGATCAAGTTGCATACCCTTTACAGCACTGGAAAGCGGGATTGGTATGGTTTTGTGCGACAGCTGTTGGATCTTCAACCTAGCTGCACTCTGTTGGCGATGGGTGAGGGAAACGGTTTGCAGTGGCGCTCTCAAACAGCAACTCTGCCTGAGGATTTCAACGCCATCCTCTCAGATATTTCTATCGGGATGATCGCTGAAGCGGAATATTATCTGCGTGGGCAACCCGGGTTCGGATTTGTATGTTTCGACGCCCAAAACACTCCTTTTGGTGACTGTCAATTCGATCTGGTGACGGCTAACCACATGCTCTATCATGTGCCTGACCCTGACCTGGCCATCGCTGAGGCAGCACGTTTGCTCAAACCTGACGGCCGATTCATTGCTGCGACCAATGGCATCGGGCATATGGAGAATCTTCAGGAACTTTTAGTTGAGTTTGAGCCTGGATTCCAGAAACGCTATCGCTATTTTGACGCTTTTACACTTGAATCGGGTGTCGGCCGACTTCAGCCTTATTTTGAAACGGTCGAA
Organism: Anaerolineaceae bacterium; assembly: GCA_049657925.1. Taxonomy (GTDB): domain Bacteria; phylum Chloroflexota; class Anaerolineae; order Anaerolineales; family Anaerolineaceae; genus Mesolinea. The sequence goes on along the minus strand of JBASOE010000096.1, from coordinate 5,280 downwards.
CGCATCGATTTCGACGAAAACCTGTGGGTCACCAATGCCGAAGATCTGGCTGATTATGCCTTCTCGATGCCCGCCCTTCAGGAAGCCATACTGCTGGATCGGAAGCCTGAATTGGTCAGTTACTTTGAGTTATTGATTGCTCGCGATGGCGGCATATTTATCGCCAAGGTCACTGGTGTATTGATAGGAACGAAACCAACACGACACAGATAATCCTTATCTTGCGCTTGCCACGAAAATAACCACCACTGCCAGAACGGCGCAATAAGCCGCGAACGGCAGCAGCGTCTTTTTTCGTAAATAACCCAGGAACCACCGGATGGAGAAGTAACCCAGGATACCAGCAACCACAAAGCCGACCAGTAACTGGGGAATCATGGCGGTCAGTCCGGGCACTTCAAAGAGTTCGATCACTTCAAGCAGACCGGCGGCAAGCATGATGGGGATGGACATCAAAAACGAAAATCTTGCTGCACTTTCGCGTTTCATCCCTCGCCACATGCCACCCGAGATGGTCGCACCTGAACGGGAGATACCTGGGAAAATTGAGATGGCCTGAAAAAGCCCAATGATACCAGCATCCACGGGGGTTAATGTGGAGAGGTCTCGGGTTTTCTGGGTCCACAGCTCAGTCACAGTTAACAGCACTGCTGTCACGAACAAGAAGATAGCGGTGGCCACCGCGCTGCCCATCGCTTCACGCACCTTGGATTGCAGCAAAACTCCAAACAAGCCGGCAGGAATGGTCGCCAGGATCAACAGCCAACCCAATTTGCTGTCTGGGTCATCAAGAGGTTTTCTATTCTTTATGCCCTTAAACCAAGCTTTTATGATAGTCAGCAAATCGTGCCAGAAATAGATGATCACCGCGACCAAGGTACCCAGTTGGATAAGAGTGTTAAAAACCAAAACAAAATCCGGGTTGAGGTCCCATTTGAAAAGGAAGGGCACGATTACCAAATGTGCGCTCGAAGAGACGGGCAGGAACTCGGTCAATCCCTGAACGATACCTAAAATGATGGCTTGAATGAATGTCATTATGCAACCTTCCGATGTTGTTTGAGTTGGATAAGCGCCTGAGTGGCAAATTCGGTTACGTTTCCAGCGATGACAGCCTGGCGCAGGTCATCGGCCAAGGAAATCAGGGTGTGCAAATTGTGAATGGAGAGCAGCGTAGAGGCAAGCATTTCCTTGGCATTGATCAGATGGCGAAGGTAAGCACGGGTGAAATTGCGGCATGTGTAGCAAGTGCACTCAGTATCAATGGGCTGGGGGTCGTGGGCGAAGGTGGCATTGAGCAGATTCAGTCGTCCGGAGCGGGTCATGGCGGAGTTGTGGCGGGCCAGTCGGGTAGGCAAAACACAGTCAAAGATATCTACACCGCGCAAAACACCCTCGATCAGGTCCTCTGGAGTGCCGACGCCCATAAGATAGCGCGGTTTGTTATTGGGCAGAATATCGTTTACAAATTCGATGGTGCGGTACATATCCGCTTTAGACTCTCCGACGGAAAGTCCTCCGATGGCATAACCAGGCAAGTCAACGCTTGAGACAAATTGGGCGGATTCTTCGCGCAAGTGAGCGAAGATGCCTCCCTGTACGATGCCAAATAAGGCCTGATCGTCACGAGTTTTGGCGCGGGCACAGCGCTCCAGCCAGGCATGGGTGCGCCGCATAGCCTCAGCTGAATAGCCTTCTTCGGTAGGATTGGAGCATTCATCAAAGGCCATGATGATGTCAGCCCCCAGTTTTTGCTGGATGGCGATCGAGATTTCCGGGGTCAAGCGTTTGGTTGAACCATCGATATGGGACTTGAAAGTGACGCCATCTTCATCTATCTTGCGGGTTTTGGCGAGCGAAAAAACCTGAAAGCCACCAGAATCGGTCAGCATTGGGTTTGGCCATTGCATGAATTGGTGCAGCCCGCCCATTTGCGCGACAGTCTCATCGCCTGGGCGTAAAAAGAGGTGATAAGTGTTGGCAAGCACCAATTGCGCATTTACCTCGTGCAATTGGGCAGGAGTAAGCGATTTAACCGTGGCTTGCGTGCCAACCGGGGCAAATACAGGTGTTTTTAATACGCCATGGGGGGTCACAAATTCGCCTGCACGCGCTTTGCCGTCTGTAGCAATTGTTTTCCACTCAAACATAATATCTCCGACCATGCATTTTAACTCAAAGCGGTTTCAACGGGGGAGAAGTGTGAGAAGAAGTGTGAGTCTTGCCCCGTCGAGATCGGGCAAGTATACTCAATGCATATGAATAACCAGCAAGTCACAGCCGAATTTCATTGTCACACCTGTTACTCTGTTGATAGTTTAGTTAAAGTCGACCAATTGATTGAGACCTGTCGGGAAAAGGGGATAGGCCGGGTCGCGATTACCGATCATAACTGTATCGCGGGTGCCCTGCAAGCCAAAGAATTGGCTCCTGATCTGGTCATCGTGGGTGAGGAAATCGAGACCACCGATGGTGAATTGATCGCCTATTTTTTGACTGAAGAAATTCCGGCTGGGCTTACATCTGCGGAAGTTATTCGCCGGCTAAAAGCGCAGGGGGCGTTTATCAGCATTTCACACCCCTTCGATTTACAGCGCAATGGTCGTTGGACAACACAAAAACTGGAAGCGATTGTCCCTGACCTGGATGGGATGGAGGTTTTCAACTCGCGCTGCATTTTATCTCGCTACAACGACGAAGCAGCGGCTTTTGCTGAACACCACCATTTAGCCGGGTTGGTCGGGTCTGATGCGCATAGCTTAAAAGAGCTGGGTCGGGCTGTGGTTATGCTTCCACCTTTTAATACGGCTGAAGAACTTCGGCAAGCGTTAAAGTCAGCTGTACTGTCAACGAACCTATCTTCCCCATTCATCCATCTTGTGTCAGTGTTGGCTAAACTGGTCAAAAAACTGAGCGGTATCTTTAACTATAGTTGACTCAGGACGTGCACAATTTTCATCTCAATTGGCTCAATTATTCTCGATGACATTCATCTTGGTGAGGAATGTGTGCGTCCAAATATGTTGGGTGGGGGCTGTGTGCACTGCGGCATGGCCATGCGACTTTGGGATGAACAGGTAGGCCTGCTGGCTAAGGTTGGTCAGGATTTCCCAGCTAAGTTGGAAATGCAGCTAAAGCAGTTTTTTATCCCTGATGGGATTGTCCGTACAGATTACGCCCAAACGCCTCATTTCAAACAGTATTATCGTGCAGATGGCACACGCTATGAGACCTTCAGCTCACCCCACGAAGAAATGTTGGCCATGCTGCCAGTGCCTGCTAATCTACCCAAAGCTTGGAAAAGTATTCATGGAGTGCACCTGCACTGCCGTAAGGAGCACGTAGCCGATTGGATTGATACGTTAAAAGCAAAAGGTGCACAAATCGTTCTGTGGGAACCGATTGACCACTTCGATGACGTCGCAAACCGAGGTCTGTTTATTGAATATGCCCGTAAGGCGGATGTGGTTTCACCCAACCTGGCAGAAATCCGTACCCTGACTGGTAAGTACGAGCTTGAGGATATTTTAAGTTATTGTCACCATGAAGGTTTCAATAAGCTATTGCTCAGGATGGGCTCTCAAGGGGTGTTGGTGATGGACGAAGAAGGCAAGTGGTTTATCACACCACCTTATCCCGAAACCAACATTCTCGACGCCACCGGGGCAGGAAATGCGTGTTGCGGTGGGTTTATTGCAGGCTTGTTTTTGACCAAAGACCTACAAACTGCTTCAAAATATGCCAACATCAGTTCATCTCTTGCACTGCGTCAATTCGGAGCGGTATATCCATTGGAACCTGCACAGCAAGAGGCACTAAAAAGATTGGCTAAATTAAAATGAACGGGACGGGCAAGACCCGTCCCGTTATATCCATTTGTAGAATAATTAGAACAGGGAAGTCATCAACCAGATCGCCAAAGCCAGGAAGAGGACGGCCATACCGATCTTCACGGTCGCGGCGTGTTTCTTAAGGAAGTTGGTCAGGTCCTTTGAAGTGGTGCCGTTGTAGGCCAGGATAAACACAACCACGAGGGGAACGATGAACATCAGGTTGTAAAGCAACAAGTAACTGATGGCTTTGGCTTTTAGGTCTGGAACGCTCATCATAGCCACAATCACCGGGAAATAAATCTGACCGGTGCAAGCCAGTTCAATGAAAGAGATCAGCAAACCAGCCACAAAAGCGCCAAGGTAATAATTGGTCGCCTTTTGTCCTTCGCGGATAGTGGCATTGATGCGTTTCCGTAACGGTTCAGGGAGTTTCATCTCCATGTCGGTCAGGTCGCCTTTTCTGACCTTGAAGTAATCCCGGATGCTCATATAAGCCATATAAAGACAGGCGATGGCAATCAAACCGTATAGAATCTTGCCCGCTATTGCCAACTGATCCTTGATTAAATCCATCACCTTGTAAAGCGCAATACCGATCAGGAAGTAAGCGAGGAAGATACCAATCGTGAAACAGGCCCCAGTGATGAGGATCTCTTTGCCTTTTCGACCACTGATGGTCAGGTAAGAGATGAAGAAAATGATGGTGGCAAACGCGCAAGGATTGAGCCCGTCGATGAGACCAGAGGCCATAATTCCTGGCCATTCGATGGTCTTAAATTTATCAATCAGTGCGGCAATTCCTTCGCTCTTGTTGTACTCTTCCCAAAAGGCTGGGGAGCCGGTGTTTTCGTAACGTTTAAATTCAGTTTCAAGCACTTCAGGCGTGATTTCCAACTCAGTCAGGAAACCTTTGTCGCCAATGAAAACAGCGGGTGCGGTAATGTTGTTTTCGTCGGTTCTTCCTGCGCGCCGTGCCATCCACAGTGCCAGGTCAACATCTTCAAGGATGTTGAACTCCTGCACAATCAGGTTAGGGTACTGTGATCGCAAGAAAGTCAGATCAGCGTCGACCCGATTGCACTCTTTACAGCCGACCTTATAGAAGTAGGCCACGTAGATTGGATTGGCAACGTCGCAGGCTTCGGGGTTGTCGGCCGAACACGCCACAGCGCTTGCGACTGGTTGTGGAGCAATCGATAATAAGGCGTTCGGGTCAAGCCCTTCGATCACAGGAAAATCAATAGCAGCTCCGTTGATGGCTGCTTCGACCAGTTTGGGAAACTCCTGCCGATTGCGCTCTTCGCCGATAAAAAATTGGTCATTGATCAGCATGGTGGGCAAGCCGCGTTCTTCAGGCTTGACCGCGTAGTAAGCTTCCGCGGCTATCATAGCCCGGTAATAATCGGGGTTGCCAAGCTCAAGCAAGCGAATATCGAGTTGACCAGGA
>JBASOE010000095.1:0-3981 GCA_049657925.1 Anaerolineaceae bacterium | reverse complement strand
CGTGATAATATTCACGTAAATATCCGTTTATCCGGATGAAAGTGAATATGACACTCGAAGCCGAAATTATTCTTTTGCACCAACACATCTGCCCCGCGATGGGAGACCCCAAGCGCATGCTCTTGCTTTACCACCTGGCCGAGGCTGACCAGACCGTCAGCCAGCTTACCACCGCGCTTGGCTGGCCGCAATCCACCGTCAGCCGACATCTGGCCGTGCTGCGCGAAAACCGCTTGGTGAACACCCAGCGGCAGGGCACTTCCGTCGTTTATTCTCTGGCAGATCGGCGCATCATCAGCGCGCTCGATATCATGCGCCAGGTGCTCAACCAACAGCTCAGCGACCGCACGGCCGAGGCTGCTCTTATCCTCAACCCCAACCCTTAGGAGTCAGTATGAAAGTTGTTATCATCGGTGGCGTCGCCGGCGGCGCCAGTACCGCTGCGCGCTTGCGCCGGGTGGACGAAAACGCCCAGATCATCATGTTCGAGCGCGGCCCTTATGTCTCATTCGCCAACTGCGGACTGCCTTATCATCTCTCAGGCATCATCCCCGAGCGCGAACAGTTGCTTGTCACCACTGCGCGTGACCTCAAGGAAACGCTCAACATCGACGCGCGCCCCAACAGCGAGGTGGTTGCCATCAATCGCGCCGAAAAGACCGTCAGCGTGCGCGAAACCCTAACCGGTCGCGAGTACACCGAGAGCTACGACAAGCTCGTCCTGGCCCCAGGCGCTTCCCCGATTGTGCCTCTGCTGCCCGGTGTTGACCTGCCCGGCGTGTTCATCCTGCACAACATCCCCGAGCTGGACGCGATCATGAGTTACATCTCAAAGAACTCACCCAAGGACGTGGTGGTGGTTGGCGGAGGTTTTATCGGTCTGGAAGTGGCTGAAAACCTGGCTGAGACTGGTATGCGCGTGACTGTGGTTGAGATGCTGCCCCAGGTGATGGCCGTGGTCGACCCAGACATCGCCGCAATGGTACATAAGCACCTTGCGCTGCACAACGTGGGTCTTGAGTTGGGTGATGGTCTGAAAGCCATCAGCTCTCCGAGCCAAAACGGTTCCACCCCGAGCAAAACGGTCACGCTTGCCTCTGGTAAGACGCTGCACGCAGATATGGTCGTTCTGGCCATCGGCGTGAAACCCGAGACGTCGCTCGCCAAAGCGGCTGACCTGCTGCTCGGACCGCGCGGGCACATCGCCACCAATGAATATATGCAGACCTCCGACCCGGATATCTACGCTGTGGGCGACGCCGTGCAGGTTAAGCACCGCATCACCGGTCAGGATACTGCGTTGGCATTGGCCGGGCCCGCCTCCAAGCAGGGGCGAGTGGCCGCTGACCATATTGCCGGCCGCAAGGACCTCACCTTCAAGGGCGTAATTGGCACCTCGGTGGTGAAAGTCTTCGATCTGACCGTAGCCAGCGTCGGGCTCAATTCCCGCGCGCTGGAGCAGGTTGGGCTGCCCTTTGACAGCGTTACGACGCACAACAATAACCACGCTGGTTACTATCCCGGCGCCAGCATGCTGACCCTCAAGTTGCTCTATAGCCCGGAGGGCAAGATTTATGGCGCCCAGGCAGTGGGTGTGGATGGCGTTGAGAAGCGCATTGATGTGGTCGCCACCGCCATCACTGGTGGACTGACCGTGTACGACCTCGAAGACCTCGAGCTTTCCTACGCGCCGCCTTATGGCTCCTCGCGCGACCCGCTCAACATCGCCGCTTTCCAGGCTGCCAACAATCTGCGCGGCGACATGCCGATAAAGCACTATGAGGAATTGGAGACTCTCGACCCGGCGGAATGGTTCTTCCTGGATGTGCGCCATCCCGAGGAACTTGCCGTCGGTCAGGTTCCCGGTGCGATTAACATTCCTCTTGACGAACTGCGCGCCCGGGTGGGTGAACTGCCGCGCGACAAGAAGCTGGTGGTCAATTGCGCCGGAGGGCAGCGCTCCTACTATGCTGTACGAGCACTGCGCCAAATGGGCTTTGATGCCTACAACCTGACTGGCGGCTATCGCACTTACAGTTGCGCCAAAGAACCCTCCAACATTGATCCGATGGTGCCTACCCTCTGTGACGAACCAAAAAGTGAGTCAAAAATGACCCCTGTCACCCTTCAGGAACGTGAATACACCCTGGATGCCTGCGGTTTGCAATGTCCCGGACCGATCCTTAAGCTGTATAACCAGGTCAAGGAGATGGCGCATGGCGATGTGGTCACCGTGAAGGCCACCGACATGGGTTTCGCAAGCGACGTAGGCGCATGGGCACGCAGCACTGGCAACACGCTGCTTGACCTTGACGTCAAGGGAGGCGTCGTGACCGCCAGGGTGCAAAAAGGTCAGCCCGGAAACCTTGGAAGTATTAAACAAGCAGTTGAATCACAGGTGGTTGCGACTCAGACCGTCCAAAAAGACCTCACGATGGTGGTGTTTTCGGGAGATCTGGATAAAGCCATCGCCGCCCTGATCATCGCCAATGGCTTTGCCGCGCTTGGCCAGAAAGCCACCTTGTTCTTCACCTTTTGGGGGCTCAACATCCTGCGCAAGGACAACCCACCCAAGGTTAAAAAGAATCTGATCGAGAAAATGTTCGGCTTCATGATGCCGCGTGGCGCTAAAAAGCTGACCCTCTCGCAGATGCACATGATGGGCATGGGCACAGGCATGATCAAAGGCATCATGAAACAGAAGAATGTTGACTCACTGCCCGAGATGCTCAGGCAGGCGCAAGCGAATGGCGTCAAGCTGCTGGCGTGCCAGATGTCGATGGATTTAATGGGCATCAAGCAAGAGGAACTGCTGGACGGTGTGGAAGTGGCCGGCGTAGCCACCATGGCCGTCTCCGCCACCGAAAGCAACACGCATTACTTTATTTAGGAGGACACACCGAACAAAAAAATCCAGCCGGCTTTAGCTGGCTGGATTTTTTTGTTTGATCACCCTACAAAATTACACACCTCTCAAACAAAGGGGTCTCAACGCTCAAGACCTCGCCTGTTTGATCACCCTACAAAATTACACACCTCTCAAACATCGGAGGAAAGATGATCGAAGAGATTTCCGTTTGATCACCCTACAAAATTACACACCTCTCAAACAGCGTGAAGATGATGGCCGTGATATTGCCAGTTTGATCACCCTACAAAATTACACACCTCTCAAACGAGCGCAGGCTGATTGCCTTGTCGCTGAAAGTTTGATCACCCTACAAAATTACACACCTCTCAAACGATGGTGGTTTTCACAGCGATGTGCATTAGTTTGATCACCCTACAAAATTACACACCTCTCAAACCCTAAACACTTAGGTTTGTCAAGTTAATTGGTTTGATCACCCTACAAAATTACACACCTCTCAAACACCAGCCAACAGGAACGGCATAATATCGGGTTTGATCACCCTACAAAATTACACACCTCTCAAACGAGCCGGTGTTGGTTGAGACATTTGTCCAAGTTTGATCACCCTACAAAATTACACACCTCTCAAACGCGTCAACATCGAATATCGAACTCAGGCGCGTTTGATCACCCTACAAAATTACACACCTCTCAAACGCGGAACTTGACGAGAAGTGGCGCGCGTTCGTTTGATCACCCTACAAAATTACACACCTCTCAAACAAATGGATGACATGAGACGATCCTCGGAGGTTTGATCACCCTACAAAATTACACACCTCTCAAACATCTGCGCAGGGAAGTCAATTATTAATTTAGTTTGATCACCCTACAAAATTACACACCTCTCAAACTGCGCGAAGTCGCAACACTAAATTCCGTAGTTTGATCACCCTACAAAATTACACACCTCTCAAACACCAATGGCCGCATGATTGGAGCGGTCAGAGTTTGATCACCCTACAAAATTACACACCTCTCAAACGGTGGATTGGTGTTTGGCCGCCTGAAGATGGTTTGATCACCCTACAAAATTACACACCTCTCAAACATCCGCTCCTTGATCC
>JBASOE010000094.1:0-2474 GCA_049657925.1 Anaerolineaceae bacterium | reverse complement strand
TTTCATCGATCATAGTCGATAGAATCTTGTCCTAAAGTAAGTTATTAACTAAATGACCAGATCTCGCTTTTCGTAAGCAAAGTAAGCAGCCAGTAAACAAGCTACCACCAGGATCGCGGTCAGAATTAGTGAAAGTGGTTTTAGCGCACCTTTATTGAAGAACTCGACCGCGTCAAACCAGCTGAAAGGATTCAATGCTTTGAACCAGTTTAGCTTGGTGGTGATGTTGGTGACAATGCTGAGAAAATATGCGCTCAGAATGATACCGATGGCAATCGAACCTACAACTCTAAAGTTCTTGACCGCGCATGCCAACAGCACACCAATGGCAAGAAAAATGAGCTCGATAAGATACATGGCCAACATCTCCAGCCTGAGGAATTGGTAGAACCCAGCCGCTGGAGAATAAATTCGGACCGCGTAGATCGAGATGACCCAGGTAAAGAGGACAAATAAAACACAATTGACCAGGGCAGCCAGCAGTTTGGTGGTAACCACCCGCGACCTGGAGACTGGGAGAACCAGCGAGAACTCGGCGCTGCGGTCGCGTTCCTCGCGGCTGATGGCGTCACTACCCCACATCGTGGCCGCCATGGCACCCATCAGGGCAAAATAGATGAACATTACCCCAAAAAAGCCTTCCAGCGTGGTCAGGTTGAACGAGCGCATCTGCATGGCATCCAACACTTGCGCTGGGATACCATCCATGATTGCCAGGCTGGCTTCGTTGCCGATGAATGCCGAGAACTTGGTTACAGCAACAAGGATCAGCAGGCCAATCACCACTGTCCAAACCATCAGGGATTTGAAGTTCAGTTTAAATTCGTGCAAAAAAAACTTCATTATTATCTCCTAAGCTGGTGTGGGAATATCGCGCTTTTGGTAAAGCCAAAGTGCAATCAACAAAGCGAGCACGATAAGACCGACATCGATCAAAACAATTGGCCAGTCACAGCCTCCGTGTTCGATAATCCAGGCAGGGTCAAAATGCTTGAATGGACTCAGGTATTCCAATTGCACATCCTTCACCACCCCTCCGAGCGCGTTGAGCAGGTAGAGACCAAATGCCAGGCCGAGACTCCAGGGGGTCACGCTTCTGATTTTGCCAATCACAACCGAGATGAGCCCACCGAAGCTGAAAAACAATAATTGAAAGATGATGATGCTGCCCAGGAGGAGAAGGATCAGACCAAAGTCCACGCTGTTCTTGCCTTTGAAAAACGTGATTAATAAAAAACTACCCAGCCAAACCACCAGGTTTGTCACTGTCAAACTGGTGACTGCGGCAAACAGCTTACTCCAGAAGATGGAAGAACGGCTGATCGGTTTGGTCAACAAAAAGTCAGCCGTATGCTGGCTTTCTTCTGCAGAGACCAGCCCAAAACCATAATTTGACGCCTGAATTGCCAGACATAGTTGGCAGAAAACAAAGCAGAAGGCGTAATAACCAACCAAAGAGCCGAGATCCAATTCTGAAAGACCAAACAAAGCCTTGAATTCGGGCGGGAAATCAGAAAGAACTTGCAACATGGCTTCGTTTTCCGCCGAGAAACTGGGGTAGAGAGACATGAAGACCGCCAGCAAGGTCAACAACGATGCCGACCATACCCAAACGGAGCGCCATCGGATACTGACTTCATACGCGTAGATGTGTTTTTTCATTGTTGCTACTCGTAGTAGTGCATGAAAATTTCTTCAAGAGTGGGTTCTTCGATGTTAAGATCTACTATTTCCAAACTGTTAAGATGTCGCAGCAGCAGGTTGATATCGCCGCGATAAAAGAATTGAGTTGTGCCATCTTCGTTTTGAATGTTGGCAACCCCGGCAAGGCCTGAAAGATCGATACTCTGCTCGATAGAAATCTGAATCTTTTTGTAATTATTCTTCTGTAAACTGGAAATGTTCGCCAGTTCAACCAGGCTGCCTTCACGAATGATAGCCACTCGTTGGCACAGCCGCTGCACTTCGCCAAGAATGTGCGACGAGAAGAACACGGTGACCCCGCGTTTATTCTCTTCGCGGATAAGATCAAAGAATTTGTGCTGCATGAGAGGATCCAAACCGCTGGTGGGTTCGTCCAACAGCAGGAGTTTTGGGCTGTGTAGCAAGCCCTGAACAATACCGACTTTTTTCTTGTTGCCATATGAAAGGTCGCGGATGCGGCGGTTAAGCTCCAAGCCCATTAAGTCCGAAAGGTATGCCATGCGCGCGGTGCTATCCCCATCATAGAAGCTGGCTGAATATTTGAGCAAGTCGATCACCCTCATATCATCGTAATAAAACACTTCTGAAGGCAGGTAGCCCACCTGTTTGCGGATGTCGGGACCTTCTTTGGTCACGTCTTTGCCAAAAACCCGGGCACTGCCGCTGGTGGGGTGGATGAGAGAGAGCAACAACCGGATGGTGGTTGACTTGCCAGCGCCATTTGGACCGATGAAACCAAATAATTCACCCTCTTCCACTGAGAATGAAAG
>JBASOE010000093.1:0-10106 GCA_049657925.1 Anaerolineaceae bacterium | reverse complement strand
AATCGTTCAACTGAAGAAGATTCCGTCCACTGTTGAATCTTATTGCTTGATCAGTATTTCGTTATTGCTTGCCACGCCTGGGTACTTCGGTGTGTTCTGCCCGTAGTACTTAAAAACATCAACTGCTTGCTGAATTTGATCGTCCGTTAACATGGCCATGTCCCCGCCAAATGACTTGGCAATGGCGTAAGTTTTGGCAGCTTCTTCTAAATAGATACAAGCATATAACGCCTGTTTGAGCGACTTGCCAACAGCAATTACGCCGTGATGTTTTAGGATAACAGCCAAACGGCCGTTTAGATAATTAACCGCTTCAATACCCATTTGTTCACTAGCCGTTGAAGTGTAAGGGGCAACGTGAACTGAGCCCATTACTGCATTAGCCATTGTTGTTAGATTACACGGCAACTCATCTGCCACGAGACCCACAGCAGTTGCGTATGGTTGATGGGTATGAATAACAGCTTTTATGTTTTCATCTGATCTGAAGATATAAAGTAAAGCGCTGGTGTCTACCGATGGTTTTCGATTGCCCTCAACAATATTGCCATTAAGATCAACCACGAGAACATCATCTTCAACCATGTCCTCGTAAATCATGCCAGAAGGCGTAACAAGCACGTGGTCACCCACGCGCAAACTGATATTACCACCGGAAAGGGCAATCAACTCATAACGATCTAATGTCATGCCAGCTTTTATGACTTCTTTTTTTTCGTTTTGATACATAGCTTACTTTCTTGTTTTAAATTGTTTATTGTGAGATTTGATCATAGCCTTCATCTCAGTGGGATGAATTCTTTCTTCGACCTTCAGCAATTGCTGCTCCAACAGTTTAGGGTCGGAATAGGCCTGCCATTCAATCCAATATTTGCTTCGTCTTCCAGATTTATCCTTGATCCGTATAAATTGGGTTGACTGAAGTTTAAATTCCTTAATGAGAAACTCAGAAAGATTGCTGTAAAGAAATTCCCTTTTCTTCCCTACTCCTTGGAAGGTAATTCGATCGGGCTGAATATCAATCAATTCTGGGGTACTGCGGCTAATCAGCAGCCGATAAAAGGAATACATACAGACAACCCCCACCAGAACCCAAAGGATTCTGGTAGAGGTAGAGTTCAAAAATTGATAAACGCAGAAAGCGAGAGCAAACAGTGATACCACGCCCTCCCCGTACACTCTTGAACGGTACAATTTAGGGTCATGGCGAAATAAGGTAGGCATGGTATCAGAGTTTAACATATTATTTAGGCCTCTACAGATGATTGAGCACGAAGTGCTGCGGCTTCTTTAAGGATTCTGCCGCGGTTCCAAATGGCTAATCCGACAGCAATCACAACAACAATGATTGTCCCAACGATCCCCAACCCATTCAACCTGACTATACCCCATGTCAGCGGGTTGGCACCGTCAACAATACTGGAAACCATAGATGAACCTTCGGGCATCGCGAATTTCGCGTCGATGGCAGCCTGCGTGAAGAGTGGTGCCAGATTGGTTGCGAGCAAAAGACCGACAGCCAGGGAGATGATCCCAACGACCAATGCCCGGAATCCATTTCCATGTACGAGAGGCGTGATCAGAACAAACATCCATGGAATTGTGGCAAGATCGCCGAAAGGCAGAACTTTGTTGCCAGGTAGAATCACAGCCAAGAACACGGCGACAGGCACGAGAATCAAAGCGACGGTCAGGGTGATGGGGTGCCCAATACCAACCGCGGAATCCAATCCGATATAGATCTTGCCGCGATTCTTGAAGCGGGTCTTGATCATTTCAGTGGCGGCGTCAGAAATAGGCAGCAGGCCTTCCATCAACAAGGCAGCCATTTTTGGGATCAGAACCAAGACAGCGCCCATCGTTACACCGAGCAACAATACATCTTTAAAAGCATAGCCAGCAAGCCCGCCAATGACCAGACCGAGCATCGTGCCAATTAAGATAGGCTCACCAAAGACGCCAAAGCGCTTCTGTAAACTCTCGATATTGAAATCAATCTTATTGACACCAGGAATGACATCAATGACCTTGTTGAATACCCAGGCTATTGGCGCGTAAGCGGTAGAAAAACCATGTGGTAAAGAAATACCGGGCATGTCCAGGCTTTCCTGGACCGCAGGAGCAGTTACATCACCAAACACCATGATAATAACCATGTTTACCACTGCCGCGAGCACACCGAGGGGGACACTCTTTGTCAGGATCGCGACCAAAGCACCGGTGAAGGCGAAATGCCAGTAATCCCAGATATCGACATCCACAGTCTGGGTCGTGTTCGTCAAAAGCATGACAATATTGACGATTAAACCCACTGGGATAATGATCAAACCGACTGTAGAGGCGAACGAAATCGCCGCAGCAGCTGGCCAACCAACATCGATAATGGACAAAGAAAGACCATACCGGGAAACCATTTGCGCGACTGCGGGTCCAAGGTTGCCGGTCAATGCTCCGATGACGAGATTCAAGCCGATGAAACCAACACCCACAGTCAGACCTGCACGAAGGGATTTCCCAAGTTTGGCACCCAGGGCCAGGCCAAAAATTGTGATGATGATCGGCATCATCACAGAAGGCCCGAGGTCCTGAATATAGTTAAAAATATTCAATATAAAATCCATTGCATCCTCCAGTTAAGATTAATTACGTTAGGAATCCATGAGCTTGTAGATTTCTTCCATTGTCTCTTCAACTCCAATACCAGTCAGAAACGCAGTTCCCCTGATATAAGGGCATTCTACGCCCTGGGGTTTCATGCTGGTTGCAACACAAAAGTCGTATTGGGAAGACTTTTGAGGGACTTCTGAGACTCTGCATTGCTCTATCTTATATTTTCCAGCATAACCGCGTTCGTTTAAATACTTCTCTAACTTCGATCTCGCGATTGTAGAGGTCACGATTCCCGATCCACAAGCCAATAAAATTCGTTTCATTTGTTACTCTTTCTTTTCTAATTTTGTTTCAATGTATGAGAGACAAATTCGTCCTATATTGCCATCCTTTCATCCTGTTGTAAGCAATCGTTGAGACTGTTGATCATGCCTACAATCTACTTCACTGGGTCATTTGAATGAACTCGAACAATTAAGTTTATTGATAATTTGTTCGATTACTACCTCTTTACCAATTCCAGTAATAAAAGCCAAGGTTTGAATAATCTGTTTTCCGTGATCTGTTGCGACTGGGGTCGTCGTAACGATCAAATCAGCATCCTGAGCGAAACTTGGCACTTCACTGGCCTTGCACTGCGTGATTGTGGCAGAGATGCCCCGTTTATCCAATGCTTCCTCAATTGCTTTTGCTACAACAGATGAGACAGCAATTGCTGAGCCACATGCCACGAGAATTCTCTTTTTGGTTTCCATCAATCATTCCTTTTTACAATCAAGTGTTTTAAAGTAAATCTGGTTGATTCATTCATATAGAAGCTTATTTGCTGATTTCAGCAAATGCATTTATTACATCTTGGGCTTCTTTCGCATCTTTCAAACGCTGCAGAGTGACCGGGTCCTGCAGCAATTCCGCGATTTCCTGAAGCATTTCAATCTGAGCATGCGGCTGATCTATAGCCAACATAAAGACTATACTGACGTTTACGTCCTCTGAAGGCATAACCATGTTTTGAAAAGTGACTGGCTTCGTGAGCGTTGCCATCGCCACCCCTGACTGGATCACATGGATGATATCAGTGTGAGGGATAGCGACGTGAATGTCACCATCCAATGGAAGTCCAGTCGGCAGGGTAGACTCGCGGGTGATTGCAGCTTCGATAAAACTATCCTTTACCAAGCCGGCGTCCATCAGTTTTTTACCAAGATGTTGGATCACCTCTGTGCTCGTTTCAGCTTCCAAATTCAGACTGATGGTGGATTCATTCAAGTAATTGCTTAATGCCATATTCTCTCCTTAATTCCAACTGACTGATCAAGATGATCTGCCCCAATTTCGTTCAGGTTAATATAGAACAAGCTCCGGTGTTTCAAGCGCACCAACCAGCTCAGCCAGAAACGATGCAGCCACCGCACCATCGACGATACGATGATCTGCCCCCAGTGTCAGACTAAGCATCGGACGCACGGCAATGGTATCCTGATCATCCACTACGACAGGTTTCCGCACCAACCCACCCACAGCCAAAATAGCAGATTGGGGGGGATTAATGATGGCAGTAAAAGATTTGATGCCGAACATGCCCAGGTTCGAAATGGTAAAAGTACCACCTGCAACTTCATTTGCCGTCAGTGCGCCATTTCGGGCTTGCCCGGTGAGGTAACGCAATTTTTCGTTGATCAATTGGATCGGCAAAAGATCTGCGTTATGGATAACTGGAACAATCAGACCATCTTCCAAAGCGGTTGCCACACCCACATGCACATTTTGTAATAGCTGAATACTGTTTCCTTCAAGAACTGCGTTGAGGTAAGGATGACGCTTGAGTGCCCAGGCAACTACCTTGACTAAGTATGCAGTCATCGAGACTGCAGGGTGGTTTTTTTTATCAGCCATCTCATTCATACGCTTTCGAGCGACTTCCGAGCGGCTCATATCCACTTCGACGGTCAAATAAATATGGGGGACGCTCTGGTAACTGGCTGTAAGCCGTTCAGCAATTCTTTTACGTTTTCCAACCAGCGGTACAGATGTTGCAATTGCCTCTTGAGCGGTAACAGTGGGTTCAGAGACCTGTCTGGCTGTTGTTTGCAATATGTCCGTGGCTTGCAAGCGATGACGAGGCCCGGAACCCGTCACATCTTCAAGTGCTACGCCGCGTTCTTCTGCAATTCGCTTTGCGGCTGGTGTGGCTGCTACCTCAACTCTCGGAATAACCTGGTCCCGCATTTTCGCTACATAAGCCTCGACATCTTTGCGGGTCAATTTAGAACCGCTGGCGGGTACTTGGTCAGCTGCGATTTTTAGTTCCGCTAAAACTTTTTCTGCCAGAGGAGTTGCGGAAACCACTGGCTTTGCACCTACGGCTGCAGTAGCCACAGGTGCAGTTTCTTCCACCGCAGGAGCATGCTCAGTGGTTGATGAGGGTAGACCTTGAGCGGTTTCACCTTCTTTGAGAATATAGGCAACCACCTTGGTAACAGGTGCTTCCTCATTCTCATGGTAAAGGATATTGGTCAGTATTCCGCTTTCGGGCGCTTCAATTTCACTGGTGATTTTGTCGGTTTCTACTTCAATAACCGGTTCGCCTTTTTCGATCCGATCGCCTTCCTTTTTCAACCAGGTAATAATTGTGACGACCTCCTGGTCCATATCCATCTTGGGCATAATAAAGGCAGTAGGCATAGATGGCTTCCTTTCTAATACTTGTTACTGACGATCGCGCGGATCTCAGCTTCAATATCGGCTTCCTGAGGGACTGCGGCAGCTTCGAGGAAACGATTGTAAGGAATGGGAACATCTTTGCCAGCCAATCGGCGCATTGGCGCGTCGAGGTAGTCAAAAGCTTCGCTGGAAGATACCACCGCCATAACCTCACCGGCCCAACCACCCGTTTGTACAGCTTCATGCACCACGAGTAATCGTCCGGTTTTTTTCACCGAGTTAATAATGGCTTGAGTATCCATAGGTCTCAAGGTGCGCAGATCCAACACTTCCACACTGATGCCATCCTGGCTTAATTTTTGGGCAACCCTCAGGGATTTCTGGACCATAATTCCTGAGGTCACCACGGTAATATCTTTACCCGGGTGCTTAATATCGGCCATACCTAAAGGAATGGTGTATTCACCTTCGGGTACTTCACTTTTGATTTTGTAGAGCAGCTTGTGTTCCACGAAACAAACAGGGTTGGGATCCCTGATAGCGCTGAGTAAGAGACCCTTGGCATCGTAGGCAGTGCTGGGCGCTACGACCTTAATCCCGGGGATACCCATGAGCATACTTTCGAGAGATTGTGAATGTTGGGCTGCTGCGCCGGTACCCGAACCACCCGGCATACGTACGACCATGGGGACTGTTGCTTTTCCACCAAACATATAACGCGCTTTGGCAGCCTGATTCATCAGCGGTTCCATCGCAAGCAAAACAAAATCCATGAACATCAATTCAGCGATGGGTTTCATACCCACCATAGCAGCACCTGCTGCCGCACCAACGATTGCCAACTCCGAGATAGGGGTTTCGCGGATTCTCTCAGGGCCGAATTCCGCCAGCATTCCAGCGCTAACTCCAAAAGCACCACCGTAACTGCCAATGTCTTCACCAATCAAGAAAACACTCTCATCGCGACGCATTTCTTCAACCATCGCGTCGTGGATGGCTTCCCGGTAAGTTATCTCAGGCATATACCCACTCCGTCACATCTTTTACATCTGGTTCCGGTGAATTTTCTGCAAAAGTCACCGATTCGTTGATCTCTTTAGTTAATTCTTCCTTGATCGTGCCAATTGACTCCGCCTTAATCAGATTCGCGGTTTGCAGCAATTGTTCAAAGCGGATAATTGGATCTTCGACCGATTTCCAATAATCGATCTCTTCTTTGGTGCGATAAAGATTGCGATCGCTTTTTGAGTGTCCAAAATAACGGTAGGTCTGGGCTTCAATGAACACAGGACCTTTTCCAGAGCGGATATGTTCAGCCGCGTTGCGTATGTATTCATACACGGCCAAAACATCATTCCCGTCAATGTAATATCCGGGAATGTCATAAGCGGCCGCGCGATCTTTGAAAGGTGTTTTGGCGGAAACAACCGCCACATTGGCCGACATTCCGTACTGATTATTCTCACACAAGTAGAGAATGGGCAAGTTCCAGATACCCGCCATGTTCAGTGATTCATGGAAAATGCCTTCATTGGTAGCACCGTCTCCAAAAATAGTCAAAACCAATTGATCCGTCTTCTTCATCTGAACGGCTAATCCGACACCCGCAGCAAGCTGCAACCCTCCACCAACAATACCGTTAGCTCCCAGGTTGTTGGCAGTTACATCCGCGATGTGCATCGAACCGCCACGACCATGACAGTAGCCAGTATCTTTGCCTAAAAATTCAGCCATCATTTTGTTCACATCCGCGCCGCTGGCAATGAAATGCCCGTGTCCGCGGTGATGATTGAGCAGATAGTCGCCTTTCTGAATAGCGAACCCCGAGCCTACTGCCACAGCTTCCTGCCCAGCAGAGAGATGCATGGTGCCGTGCACTTTACCCAGAGCGTACTGCTTGTCCGCCATCTCCTCAAACAAACGGATCTTGACCATGGTCCGATACATTTCGATCAATTGTTCATGACTGAGCCCCAGACTGGCTGACTTTTCAAGAACATCGGTGGTCTCAAAATTGTCAAATTCTTCTTTCTTCCAAGTCGTCATAAGTATTCCTTCCGATACCGATGAATTGGTACCTTAAGATTTTGTGTGATTTAACACGTCCTGAGCAGTATGAGCATCAGTGACCAGGACGTTTACATGTTTTCCACGTAAAGCCCCAATAATTGGTCTTAGCTTTTGCGATCCTCCAGAAACGCCAATGCGCAGTGGTATTTTTTCCAAATCTTCCAAAGACAGACCGATCATCCTATCCTGAAGTTCCGAGCTTGAAGGTTTACCGTTAATATCAAAAAAAATGCCGCACACATCTCCTACTACGCCTGCGTCGTACATATCCTGCATCTCTTTTCCCGGAAGATAGCCTGCTAAAACATGAGGGGATACATCCGGTTCAGCGCTGCCTATTCCCAACAATGCCACGTCCGCCTGGCTGCCAAGCTGTATCGTTTCACGAATATCTTTGCTATCTTTTAATACACTTGCCAGATGAGCGTTTTCAACCAAAAAAGGAGCGGTCAGATAGACACCCTCGCCGCCTAATTTTTCAACCAAGCGGTTGACTATGGCAATTCCGTGGTACTCCTTGATGCGAGCACCCAGTGAACCTAAAAGTTGAACGATGCGGATCCCTGGAACTGGCTTTTCAAAATGCATTTCATCCACGGTTGCACTTATCGCGGTGCCCCAAGATGTACCAAAGATTTGTCCAGGCATTAAGATATCCTCAATGTAACGGGCGGCAGCCTGCCCCAGAGAGGTTAAGAATGCCTGACCATCGGCTTGCTCTATAACAATGGCTTTCTTAAGGCCAAACTTTTGGCTCAGCACTTTTTCGAGTTCTCCATTGCGATTTACGGGGCGTTCAATGTGAAACTTAACCATCTCAAGTTTTCTTGCGTCTGAAAGCATGCGTGAGACCATTGACCTGGTAACACCCATTTTTTTCGCGATCTGGGATTGGTCTTCTCCTTTTAGATAGTACATCTCTGCGACATCCGCAAGGAGGTTTAGGCGGTCTGGTCTTAATTTACTGTGTGGCATGTTGTTTCCATCATTCACATAATTGAATTAACGTTCACGTATGTGATATTACCATAAGCTATGTTTTCTGTCCAGATATTTTTACAAATTGTCATAGTGGATAATAACGTTTCTCGGCTTGATGGATTTGTCCGTGATGACATACCTCTCGGACCATTGGTACGAAAAGTGGTTGGCTGAAGATGGGCATATCATTAAGCTAAATGGACATTTTGATCGACAGATCGTGGAGGTCTTGTAACTGGCAGTGGTAATCCCTGACTGGCTAACCATTGTACTGGCGCTGAGTCATGGTTGGTCTGACCTGGGGACGGATACAGAAATGATGCGGTTTGTCTTTGCTGCAAACCTGACCGGAAAGCCTGCGATCACCTTCCCTATGGGGTGTGACAGCAAAGGTATGCCCATTGGCATGCAAGCCATGGGGCGGCATTGGGAAGAAAACCTCTTACTGCGGGTTGCCTATAACGCTGAGCTGCGGATGAAACGTCTTTTGCCGTCGACCTACTTGGGTCTAAAGAGTCGATCAGCAACTCTGTTAAACATCAATTGTTGCGGAGATACTGCAGGACATAGCCATTGTTATCGCTTCGCAGGTGTCTGGCAGGAGTACCTGCTTGGGTTAGAATTATTGGCAAGCTTGTATAATCAGTATTCATCGGCTTCAGATCATGAAAACCAGGACGGCAATTCTCATTCTTATCCTTGTCAGCGTGTGTTTGTTGACCGCATTGTTTTGGGTGTTGTTCAGGGACACGGGGCAAGAGAAGACTTCTCCCGTGGCAACACAGGACATAACAGTAAAGAGCACCAACCCTTGCGGGGTCGATGGTTGCGAAAAAGTTCCACCAAAACCAGAAGGCGTTGATCTGGACGTGACCTACATCAGCCGCACACCCATGTACAATCGCTATCAGGTTGAGTACACCAAAAATGGCGAACCCTACCTGGCGGAGGGAACAGAAAACGACCAACGCTGGCCAAAACAAGGCGAACTGGTTACCTTCACTGCCCATATTATGAATAAAGGTACCGACGACAGCGGCGCTTTTACTTTTCACTGGTTGATTGACGACCAAATGATGATGTCGGGTGAACATCCCAGTCTGCCTGCCGGCTTCGAAATAACAGTAAGTTTTGAATGGGAATGGAGCCATCCGTTGGACGGCGAACGACTGCTCGAGAGCCACACCGTCGGCTTTTGGGTGGATCCCGATGACCAGATCCAAGAGACTTACGAACTGAACAACCAGCTCGAAGACCGTACTGATGCATCCAGCCTGGCGCTTTTGATCACGCCAGAGGTTTACCAGGCATTGGAAAAACCAATCAGCAGCGAATGGTCCTATTCCGCCGAAGACTGGCTGCAACGGCAGATTACAGCTATGAATTCCGCACTGGAAGCTTCAGTCTATAACAGCGCTCCCCACGGGGTGTTGGAAAGGGTACGTCTTGATAAGATTATCATCACGGAAAATAACCAGACCGTAAATTTCAGTGAAGATGGCCAGTTTTTCATCACCGAGGATTTACGCTATGAACAAGGTTACTATGATTACGAATTGGATGTCAGCGGCTGGCTCCTCCATGAACTAAGCCACTTGTTGGGTGTGATCGATATTTACAAAATGGATGTACCGTTGGAGACAGTCCAGGTGCGGGATCGCATGGAGCAGCCAGTGCAAATGGAATTTATAGCCAGTGTGCTTTACGGCGGGATGATGAGCGACCCTGGGATTAAACCCTTGCAATACGATGAGCATACCGCTCTGGCGTTAAATCTTAAC
>JBASOE010000092.1:0-11178 GCA_049657925.1 Anaerolineaceae bacterium | reverse complement strand
AATAGCGCACTTCATCACACCTGGGGCGACCAAGCGGTATATCGAGCTCAAGGCTGATGCGGGCTGGGCGTTTGGTGAGCACCATCACCCGGTCCGACAGATACACCGCCTCGGCGATCGAGTGGGTCACCATCAACACCGTTTTTTGTTTTTCAGTCCAGACGCGCAGCAACTCTTCGCCCATTTTGTCGCGGGTCAGCGCGTCCAGTTGTCCGAAAGGCTCGTCCAAAAGTAAGATGTCAGGGTCCTGAACCAATGATCGGGCGATGGCCACCCGCTGCGCCATACCACCTGAAAGCTCGTGCGGAAAACTTTTCTCGAAGCCGCGCAACCCCACCAGTTCGATCATTTCAGCCACGCATTTTTGTGCGTCAGATTGAGCCAGCCCTTCGAGTTCGAGCGGCAAGCGAATGTTAGCTTCAAGCGTGCGCCAGGGCATCAAGTTGGGTTGTTGAAAGATCAGCCCGGTTTTTGGGCGGCGATCTTGTTGTCGGCCGAAGTAGAATTGACCCGCGGTGGGCTCGATCAACCCTGCCAGCGTGCGCAAGAGAGTGCTTTTACCGCTGCCTGACGGGCCGATCAGGCACACGAAGGCGTTCTCTTCAATACAGAAGTTGAGATCGTCCAGTACTTGCAGGCTGCCATCGCTTTCGATGAAACTTACCCGCAAGCCCTCAACCTTCAAAGCAAGATCAGTTGACGAAGTCATCGGTCCATGCCTTATTTGTGTCGATGGATTGTTTGAGTAGCCCAATATCCAGCAGAACGGTTTGCATATTCTCCCAGCGTTGACTGACACCGGTGGTTTCCTTGTCCGTTTGCCACAATTTGATCGATTCGGTCAACACAGCCATTTGGATCGTGCTGCTTGATGAATCCAGGTTTTCAATGTACTTGTTAGATATCTCAAAAGCGGCTTGGGGGTCATGTGCGGTTTCTATGATTCCCGCGTAAAGCGCATCAACCATAGCCTGAACGAGTTTGGGATTTTCGGCGATGGTTTTTTCGTTAGTGACCAAGCCGTTGCCTACCAGTTGGATGGCGTCCGCCGTGCGCAACACGTTGATGTTATACCCGCGTGCGCGTAATTGCACAGGCTCGTTGGCCAGATAGATGACCACCGCGTCGACCTGCTTGTTCACCAACGCTTCGACCTGTGTGAAACCGATCGAGCTCAGCGAATAGTCGCTCTCTTTCAAACCAGCCTGACGCGCCAGGGCTTCGAATCCGATATAGTTTGCGCCATATAGCCCGGGCAAGCCGATCGTCTTGCCTTTGAGGTCTGCTACTGTGCTAATCCCTGACTCTTTGAGAGCAGCAACCCCTACCGGATAGTCTTTGTACCAATTGAGCACGTCCACCACTGGCAAGCCCTGAGCGCGTGAGAGCAACACTTGCTCGCCGGATGCGACCACGAACTGTTGGTTATTCGAGCCTACCAGCGCGACAAAATCAGCCTCGTTGCCGTAATTCAAGGATACTTTCAGTCCGTGTTCGGCAAAGTAGCCTTTGTCAATGGCAACATAGATAGGCGCAAACTGAATGTTTGGAATGTAGGTCAGGTTCAGCGTGATCTCCTTTAACTCTGTGCTGGCTTGTCTCTGACAAGCCGTGAGAAGAAGTAGGAGCGAGCAAAGCAATAAAATTATTTTTTTCATTTTTTCACCAGGTTTATGACTTTTGTCGCCAGGTCTGCCAGGCCAGCAGACGGGACTCAAGCCAGACAATCAATCCATATAAGAAAGAAGCGAGCACAATGAGCGTGAGGACTGCCACGAATACCAGCGCGGTATCGTATTGACCGCGCCCCAGGTTGATCATAAAGCCTAAACCGCGATCAGAGCCAACCAATTCGCCCACGATCGCGCCAATCACCGAAAGGGTCGCCCCAACCCTCAGTCCACCCAGCAAGACTGGTAAGGCGGCTGGATATTCCAGATAGCGCAGTGTTTGCCAGGGAGTAGCTTTGAGTGAGCTCATCAGTTCACGAAGACTTTGGGGTACTTCGCGTAACCCGACCAATGTGTTAACCAATACCGGGAAGAAAACCACCAGGACGCAGATCAGTGTCTTTGAGAATATGCCTGGCCCAAACCAGATCACCAGCAATGGCGCGATCGCCACAATTGGCACTGCCTGGCTTCCAACCAGGAAAGGGGTGAGCAATTTTTCCGCCAATGGAGATTTGGAAAGCGCATACCCGACCACAACTGCCAACAGCGTGCCAATCACCAGCCCAAGCACAATTTCAAATAGGGTTGCCGAAAGATGCCGCCAAAGCATGCCGTTCTGCAGCACTTCCATAAATTTAGTCGCTACCTGGGCAGGGGCTGGCAAGATAAAGGCGGGTAATTGAGTGACCCAAACGAGTACCTGCCACAACAACAACGCCAGTACCAGCACCAACACGGTCACCAAAGGTTGGTTGGCAGCCAGTTTCTGCCAGAATTTGGGGGAAGTCAAAGGGGTCTTCATGTTTTATTGCCTTGCTAACGCTTGAGTATACGAAGTAACAAAAGCAGTGTCAATCAAATTTGATGGTACAGACTGGTTTGAGAGACGTTTGGTTTGGCATGACGTACTGATTGTTAACAGGTTTGTCGACCTTTCAAAGGACAGTTTGCTGTGTACATTATAGTGGCTTGTTGCCTGAAAAGACGAACAAACGCGACTATAATTAGCGGACATGAGCACCTCAAGCTTATCTTTCAACCGAATTTTGGTAATGCCTAACGCTGGGATACCTCGCGCAGCGGGAATCGCGACACGCATCAGCGCGCATCTCAAACACAACAGCGTCGACCACGCAATCTCTTCTTATAACTTTGACCAACCCAACGAACTTCCTGATGTGACAGGCTTTGACCTGTTGATCGCCATAGGTGGGGATGGAACCTTGCTCAGAGCAGGGCACCTGGCAGGTCCAATCGGGCTGCCTTTATTGGGCGTACAAGCCGGCCGCCTGGGATTCCTGGTGGAAGTGGCTGAAAGTGACTTGGAAACCAGGCTTGAGGACTTGCTTAGCGGGCACTATCGGCTCGAACAGCGCATGATGCTGGATGCTGAGTTTCATCAGGCTGGCGAGTTTACGCAACGCTGGGACGTGGTCAACGAGATTGTCGTCGCGCGCGGTCATGAGATACGTCCGATTGAGGTGCGTGTGGACCTTAGCGAAGGGTACATGACCTCCTATATTGCTGACGGACTAATTGTGTCAACTGCGACTGGCTCGACCGGATATGCTTTGGCGGCGCACGGACCCATTTTGCCGCCTGAATTGCGCAACATGCTGCTGCTCCCCATTGCACCTCATCTCTCGTTGGACCGTGCTGTGGTGTTGGCTGAAGGCGCCAGCGTTACCCTGCGGACAACCGGCGTACACGAAACAGTGGTGAGCGTGGACGGCATGGATCCGGTGGTGATGACCCACGAGGATACTGTTAAAGTTGTGGCCAACAAACGCTCGCTGCAGATGGTGCGCTTCCGTGAACCCAACTATTTTTATCGCGATTTGGCCGAGGTCTTGCAAGTACTGCCTCAGAGGAAGTTAACTTAAAATGGAAAACACACCCAATTCGGCGCCACCCAACCGTGTACCTGCCGAGGATGACTATATTGGCTTGCGCTGTAACAAGTGCAACAAACCTATTACGCCTGAGACCGCGATCCTGACCCCCACGGGATACCGCTGCCGTGAGTGCGTCAGAGGGCAGCAGAAGATATTTGACACGACCAAATCCGTAGATCTGGTAATTGGCTTCGTTGTTGCAGCTGTGATCGCTTTTGCAGGGTCCTGGTTGGCCAACAGAATCGGTTTCATCACGCTTTTGTTGGCACCAGGTGTTGGCATGTTGATTTCCAATGTGGTGCGCATGCTGGTCAAACGCCGCCGCAGCCGCGCTCTCAATACCGCGGTAATGGCTGGCGCGATTGTGGGCTGCTTGCCGATTCTCCTGATGCTCGTGTTGCGGTTGATTGGTTCATTAAGTGGCGTTTTGCCCGGTTTCTCCGCGGCGTTACCACTTATCTGGCAAGTCCTGTATTCAGTCGTCGTACCATCCTCTGTTTTAGCTCAAATGCGAGGTTTCAGGGTTGGGTAGCCATGCTGAGTGAGCTTAGAATCCAAAATTTCGCCATCATTCAAGACCTGACCCTACAGTTTGTGCCGGGTTTTGTGGTCTTTACCGGTGAAACTGGCGCGGGCAAATCGATCATCCTCGATGCCTTGAGCGCTGTGTTGGGCGAACGCATGGAAACGTCAGTGATCCGCAAAGGCACAGACCGTGCGGTAATCGAAGCCACCTTCAAGCTTTCAGCGGAACTGCAGAACCTGGTAAACCCCTTGTTGGATGCCGAAGGCTTGCTCGAAGACCCTGGTCAGGTAATGCTTTCGCGCGAAATTCGCGCAGAAGGTCGCTCTGTTGCACGCATCAACGGACGAAGTGTGGCGGTATCATTGCAGTCTGAGGTCGGCAGTTTTTTGGTCGACTTGCACGGTCAGTCCGAACACCTTTCTCTATTAAAAGTGAAGCATCATCGTGAACTGGTGGATCGGTTTGCCCACCAGGAAGAAATCAATGCAGAGTATCATGCCCAATACAAACAATGGTTGCAGGTTTCCACCGCGCTGAAGGAAGCACGAAACCTGAGCGTCAACGCGCAAGACCGTATTGACATGCTCAAATACCAGGTGCAGGAGATCCAGGCTGCCAAATTGGTGTCAGACGAGGAAGGCGCGCTTCGCAGCGAACGGGCGAGACTGGCGAACGCTGAAACGCTGCACCAACTAAGCGCGCACGCCATAGCCTCTCTGGACGAGGGGCAAGGGGAAGCCGCGCCGGTCACCGATCTGCTGGGTCAAATCGCGCATGACCTCAACGAGCTCTCGCGCATTGACGAAACCTTACTGCCTCTGGCAGAAAGACTGGAGCAGGTGCTGAACATCACGTCCGAAATTGCCTACGAACTGAGGGGTTATCTCGAATCGATCGAGTTCAACCCACGTCGTCTGGACCAGATTGAGGAGCGCTTGAACGCCTTGGCGCTGTTAAAACGCAAATACGGCGGCACGCTGGAAAGTGTAAATTCTTATCTGAACTCCGCAATTGCTGAGTTAAGCAAAGTGGACAATGTAGATGAGCAGATAGAGCAACTGGAAAAAAGAAAAGCCGAGATAGAAATAAAATTGGTGAATCTCGCCAAACAAATCTCACTCAAGAGACAGGAGGCTGCAAGAATCCTGGCTGAACGGATTGATGCTGTATTGCAGGAACTCAATATGCAATCTGCGCATTTTCAGACTCAGTTGCGCCAGACCGATGACCCTCAGGGTATATTCATTGACGGCCGCCATCTGGCTTTTGACGCATACGGCATTGATCAGGTTGAATTCTTGATCGAGACCAACCCGGGTGAAGGTTTCAAACCGCTGGTCAAGATAGCTTCCGGCGGTGAAACCTCGCGCCTGATGTTGGCGCTTAAGCATACACTGGCAGAGGCAGATCAGATTCCGATTTTGGTCTTTGACGAGATCGATCAGGGTGTGGGCGGTCGCGTGGGCAGCATTGTTGGGCAGTTGCTTTGGTCGCTCGGCAGGGAACACCAGGTGCTTTGTGTGACCCACTTGCCTCAATTAGCCGCTTTTGGAGATCAGCATTTCCATGTTTCCAAGCAACAAGAAGCTGGTCGGACCTTTACGCAGGTGGATGAGCTCGCCGACCAGGCTCGTTTGAACGAATTGGCGGCCATGATTGGTCCGCTTAGCCCAGGAACCATGCAAAGCGCAAGTGAATTAATGTCCTCAGTTCGGGTTTTCACGAGTAAAATAGACATTAAATAAATTACTTGTTAATTAATTATTTTTTTACTGCACTTTTCATTGGTTTACTTCATATCTGAGTAAGCACGCATCTCACCAATCGCGTGGAAAGGATCTACTTATGCCAAATATGAATGACATTCTTGCAGTGATTTTAGGAGGGGGCCAGGGCAAACGTCTTTACCCGCTGACCGCTGAGAGGGCAAAACCAGCGGTTCCAATTGCGGGCAAATACCGTCTGATCGACATCCCGATCAGTAACTGCATCAACTCGAACATTTTTCATGTTTCTGTACTGACGCAGTTTCTCTCAGTTTCCTTGCATCGCCACATTACCCAAACCTATAATTTTGACTCATTCCATCAGGGCTGGGTGCAGATTTGGGCGGCTGAACAGTCCATGGAAAATACCGACTGGTATCAGGGCACTGCCGATGCAGTGCGCAAACAATTGCAGGAAATCATTGCCACGCGTAAGAAATACGTCCTGATTCTGGCCGGTGATCACCTTTATAGCATGGACTACTCAGACATGGCACAGTTCCATTGGGACAACAATGCGGATATTACCGTGGCTGTGCAGCCGGTACCCAAAGATGAAGCCTCCCGCTTTGGTTTGTTGAAACGTGACCCCAATGGTCGCATCACTGATTTTGCTGAGAAGCCAAAAGACCCCGAGGTGCTGGCTGGTTTGGTGAGCCGTGATGACCCTGAAATGCCTTATTTGGGCTCGATGGGCATCTATCTGTTCAACACTGAAATTCTTGTTGACATCCTTAAACCCGCACGCGGCAAAGAGCATTTGGACGATTTTGGTGGCGACATCATCCCGCACTTCATCAGGGCTGGCGCCAGGGTCTTCGGCTATAATTTTGAGGGCTACTGGCGAGATATTGGTACTATCCGCAGCTTCTTCGAAACCAACCTTGAGCTGACCGAGAAATCTCCGGCCTTTAATTTTTATGACCCCTCGCATCCCATTTACACCCACCCACGCTTCCTGCCAGGCTCAATTATTGCGAATAGCACGATGCACGATGTTTTGTTGTCAGAGGGGTGTAACGTGATCAACTCCCAAATAGAACATAGCGTGATCGGCCTGCGGAGCCAGATCGGTTCCAACACACGCATAAAGGACAGCATCATCATGGGTGCGGACTGGTACGGATCGAACAAACACGGCTCACCACTGGGGATCGGTAAGAACTGTGAGATTCAGTGCGCGATTATTGATAAAAACGCCAGTCTCGGCGACGGTGTTGTCATCAAACCCTTTCCGCGGGACCGAGATGTTGACCATCCGCTTTACACGGTTAGGGAAGGCATTGTGGTAGTGCCAAAATCAACCTCAATTCCTGCCGGCACAGTCATTGAACCTTAGTGTCTGATTTTGTGTTAAGCAGTAGGCGGTCTGAGCTGCCCGCGGTGAATTAACCCGAAAAGCCTGTCTACTAGTCTTAGACCAGATCGGTCAGACTCTACAAATCAATTCCAGGTAGAAATAACCCATATAATTATTTCATGCCGAAAGTAGAAATAAACACCCCTGCGCCAGACTTTGTGCTTGCAGATACGCACAAGAAATCCTTTAAGCTGAGTGATCAGCACGGCAAAAACCTGCTATTGGTATTCAACCGCGGCTTTGTTTGACCTTTCTGTCGCAAACACATGGCGCAGTTGCATCATGATAAGCAAGCTTTTGACGCACGGGACACTCTGATTGTGGTGGTTGGCCCTGAAGATGCTACTGCTTTTAATGAGTATTGGCAAAAAGAACAGTTGGATTTTATTGGTTTGCCCGACCCCAGCCATTCAGTACTCAGACTCTTTGGTCAGGAAGTAAAGCTCTTCAAATTCGGTCGTATGCCGGCCCAACTGGTGATAGACAAACAGGGTATAGTGCGGTTCGTACACTATGGTCATGACATGAGCGACATTCCACCGACCGATGAAGTGCTCGCCCTGCTCGATCAGATCAATTCAGAAAACTAAGCAGCAGCTATATTAATCTTCACATCAGGGGATGGTCTTTGCTGTTCAATGGGTTAGGCGCAACCAGTAAGCCGCGATGCTGAAGCTGATCGCGACGTTCAGGGATTCTTTGGTTCCCAACATGGGCAGACTGACCACCTGGTTCGCTAAATTCAGCAAGGTGGGATCGACCCCAGTTGGTTCGTTCCCCACTATCAACACGTAGGTCTGTCTTGGCTTTAAATGCAGGGTTTGTATTGGAATGGCACGCGCGGTACGTTCGAGAGCGATCAGACCGAGACCTTGCTGCTGTAAGCCTTGTGCCAGGTCGATCGCGTTGGCGTGATAGGACCACTCGAGCTCTTTTTCTGCTCCAAGTGCCGTTTTGGCAATGTCGAGGTTGTGTTCTGGGGTGGGGGTGATGCCGCATAGGTGCAGATGCGAGAAACCAGCGCCATCTGCGCTGCGGAAGATGCTGCCAACGTTGTGGATTGAGCGGATGTTGTCGAGTAGTCCAATCAGGGTGATTTGTTGCGTGGGGCGTGCCTGGACTGGAGGTTCAGACGGTGTGCTGGTTGAAACAATGCTTAATCGACCGCCACACCTCGGGCAGTACTTTCCCTCGTAAGTGTTGAGATCGAGGGGAAAGCGCAGTCGGCAGGTTTCATTCACACATTCGACAAAGTGGAAATCCGCGTTCATGCTCTCCTTGGAAGCTTAAATGTTAGACGCCTGGGTGAGGGGGGCACCCAAGCGTCTAACAATGGAAGTATATAACGTGATTTACATAAAAGCAAGAAGATTTGTCAAAAACTGCGTACAAATTGCGAAATTTACGTGGACTCGTCAATGGTTTTGCCAATCACCAAGGAAAAGGTTAGTAGATACCCTCATTCAAACCAGCCGATGTGCACATCGGTAAAAAGCTGTAACCCTGTTGACTCAACTCATGCAAAATAAGCGCCAGTGATTTGAGGGTGGCTTCACGTTTTTCGCCGCCATCGTGCATCAAAATGATACTTTGCGGCTCAACTTTTTCAATGATGGACTGGATCACCTCTTGCGGGTCGGGGTTCTTCCAATCTTCGGTGTCAAGCGTCCAAAAGGCGATTGACAAGCCCATCGAAGCGGCATTGTCGTAAAGGCTCGGGCTAACCTCCCCGTATGGCGGTCTCAGGCAAGGAGTCACCAGCTGCTCAAGCTCAGGCGTGTCTTGTAAAGCCTCTTTGACTGCCTCAGTGGTGTCATCAACCTCGGCACGGAAATCAGAATAGCTGTAAACGGCGATATGCGCATGGTTAAAACTGTGGTTGCCGAAGGTCTGACCGCTTAGCGCCATGTCTTTGACCAATTGCGGGTAGGACATAGCGTTCCTGCCGAGCACAAAGAACGTCGCGCGAGCGTTATAGGCTTGCAGCAGTTTGATCACCTTTGGGGTCCAGCGCGGGTCAGGACCGTCGTCAAAGGTCAGGTAAACCACCTTGTTGGGGTCACGTTTTGGTAATTCGATCTCGGGGGCAGGCTTGGGAGCGTCAGAAGCCACCCAACGCCCAACCAACTGATCGAGGTGTTGAGTGATCCCGGCTTGTGGTGGGTTGACTTGCTGAGCTTGCGCAGGCGAAATAACAACTGACAAGCTGACCACGAAGCTAAGGAGGAACAGAAGCGCTAATTTCTTCATCTTAACCACTTAAAATGATTGTAGACGATTCCACTCGGATTGCAAGTTCGACCAATCGGTCTACACCGAAGATCAGGTTGCAACTCTCGCGCCTGGATGACTGACAGGATGATTCATGCTAAGATTCAGGCAGTCCATTCCTTCGGAGGGTCAATGACCGACCAAATCGTGTATCAACTGACCGAAAACGTACTTGTGCGCCAATCTGCACTTTATCAAACCAACAGTAGCGCGGTCATCCTGGACAGCAAGGTAATGGTGATTGACCCGGGTGTGTTTCGAGCCGATCTGGACGCTTTTGGCGCTCTACTCTCTCCTTTTCAAGTTGTCGCCGGACTGATCACGCATGCCCATTGGGATCACATCTTGTGGACGCCTTCGCTTGGCAATGGCTCTCGTTATTGCTCGATCGGGACGGATTGTCAGATGATGGCTGATGAAGCGAGTTTACGTGCCGCTTTGGACCAGGTTGAGACTGATAGCGCAGGTCAGTACGGCTATTGGGTCCGTACACGATTCTTTGAACGTGAGCCGCTCGTGCCCGGCAATTATGACTTGCACGGCTTCCACTTTGAACTCATTGATTTGCCCGGGCACTGCCCTGGTCAGGCAGGATTTGTTTTTCCAGACTTAGGCATGGCATTTGTAGGGGATCTGATCTCTGATATGGAAGTACCAACGGTACCAAGCCGGGCGGCGATCGCAGATTACCTGGCAACACTTGATAAACTTGAGCGTCTACTTTCCTTTCTGACTTGGATCATCCCCGGCCATGGCACTCCTGCCAACCCGGCTGAAGCGTTGGAGCGAATTGGTCTTGACCGCGCCTATCTGTCTAAATTGGTATCAAATCCCGGAGTATCAAATTTGGCACCAGATTTATCGAGCGCGCGTGCTTTTCTGGAAGAACTCGGCGAACATCGGGCTTTTTCCAACGATGGTTGGGGAATGCATATCGAAAATCTAACCAATATCGCCCGTGGGTAACCAGAATTATGCACAGTATTCACGCTTTTTATCCACGCTGACTAAGTCAGTCAGCCAAGAACATTCCCAAGATGCGTTTGTTTCAGCGTATCTTTTGTCACCGTTCAAGTCTGGTTGGCAGCAGACTCCAATTGGAGCCACCATCAATGCTTAAATAGAGTTTGTTCTCGTTGGGGTTGTCGAAATTGGACGGATTGGTGATCAACACACCGATGTCACTGGTGCCAAAATCGAGGCTTACCACAGATTCACCAGCGGGGATGGCTGCCGAAAGGTCTTCCCAGGTGTGTCCACCGTCCGTCGTACGCAATAATCGCGAGGCGCTTCCCACCCAACCATATGTAGCGTCAAAGAAGTTTTGGATATTGTTTTCCTCAAGTATCGAGAGGAATTGCCATTCCGCGCCGTGATTGGTCGTATGGCAGAATACCGTCTTCATCTCGGTGGAACCATAGAAAACCCGAATTGGCAGGATACCTACGTCGGGGGTAATCCAGAGTGGCTTGTAGGTCTCGTACATCACCGACTCAGCGATTTGCTGCATCTCACAGGTTTGCGCAACCCAATTTTTACCCAGATCTGTACTGTGATAGAGGTAGAGAAAATTGTCAACTGGCACCGAGCCCGTGATCCACAGATCGTTCTTGCCGTCGTAGGTCATGCTGCTTTTGATACCACCGGCCGGCAAGCTGGCGTCACCCTCACCAGGGGTATGAGTGAA
>JBASOE010000091.1:0-34319 GCA_049657925.1 Anaerolineaceae bacterium | reverse complement strand
CAACATACTCAGACGGGTCGGGCTCCTCGATCAGATATACCAGCGGGGTTATCTGAATAATTGGCAGACCACTGGTTGGATCAAATTCCTGGGTCGGAGTGGTGATCGCGGCTGTTGGCGTGGGAGGCACGAGCGTATTCGTCGATGTGCGTGTAAACGCTGGGGTAGCCGTCGAGGTAGAAGTCGATGTAGAAGTCGCTGTAGAGGTATAGGTCGAGGTCGGTGTGTTCGTGCGAGTCGAGGTTGATGTATACGTCGGGCTGGGCATTTCAGTCGCAGTTTCCGTTGGGGTTTCGGTGCTGGTCTCGCTCGGTAGCACCACAAGAGGTACTACTGCGGCTTCTGTCGGTTTGGTTGTTTTTACAGGAGTTTTAGTCAGCTCACCCACAGGTGCTGCCTTACCCGGAATGAGACTGCTGAACATTGCCATAATACTAGTTCGTCCAACAGAGTTCGGGTCAGTTTCCAAAACCCCAAGTGACCAAAGCCCGTAACCCAACACGGCGACAAAAGCTAAAAGCCACGGAAGCAAAGACGCAAAAACAAGTTTTTTACGTGGTGCAGTTTGTACAGATTGGGGGTTCTGTTGCACTACTGGCAATACCGAAGCGGTCGCTTCGGGGGTCCAGGCAGCACTGCTGACCTTACGCAGGCGCTGGCTGGCCCATTTCATTCCTTGGTAGGCTACCTGGTTGGCAGGATCAATCGCCAAAACACGGTTGAGATAATTCAAACTACTCTGGGGATCGGAAACCCCGGCCATAATCAACATTGCATCAGTGTTTTCCGGTTCAGACTCCAACACGCTCGACGCCAGTTGGGATGCCAGAGCTTTGTCGCCATTCAAGATCGCTTGTTTGGCAAGAAATATCAAATCAAAAGGTGTTTGCGCGGTTGCTTCCATCGTTTTCCAAAAAGACCATCATTCGGTCGGTTGCGTAGTTATCGTCTCATCGTTCATATAACAACTAATACCATTGACGATACCATCAGCCAAAAGTTCCGGTTTTGTCGTTAAAATTTCCTTGTCAAGGTTCAGAAAACCGACCTCAATGATGCCTGCTACGGTGTAAGGATTTATCTCCGAATAGGCATGATAATAGGTCATGTCCTGAGTTATAGATTGATAATGATACTTCAAGCCAGTCAATTTCGCATATCGGTCGGCCATACAGGCAACCAGGCGTTCTGAATTATCTTGTTTCTGCTCAGCCAAAGCAGCCGCAACCTTGAACCCAGTCGCTGACTCGTTAATGTAATCACACGAATCCGCGTGAATGGAAAGCAACAGCCCAGCCTGATAATTACTCAGCCGCGGATCAAATTCATCAAGCAGATCCACATTATAGCCTGCCTTAATCAATTTCTGCTGCACGTAGGTGGCGATGTTTGTATTCACATCCAACTCTGTAAGTCCGTCACTGCAAACCGCCCCTTTGTCATTTTCGTTGCCGCGATGCCCTACAACAATACCGATTCGGTCACTCGGAAAATCCAACGGCATCGATACTGATAAAGTCGGTGTGATCGCACCAAGTGGCGCGACCGAGAGGGCATCGACCATTTGATCGGGCAGACTCTTAACAATCAAACTGCCAGGCGACCAAATGCTGAACAAAGTTGCCACGATGAAAGCCGCGCTGATGACAGTGGTGAATACGCTCCAGGTAGTGCCTACCGGCCGTCGTTGTCGCCTGCCAGGATGTGACAAGTCCGGGACTGTCACTTCTCCCGCCTTTGGAAGCTGCGCCTCCGGACGTAAACTCTCGTCCTGGGACAACTTGCTCTTACTAATCTCGGCATCCATTAAGGCTTCAGGCCTCAGGGATCGGTCCTTTGGCTGTTCATCATCCATTTGTGACATCGATTTACTCATAATCGCATAAATCCTTTTCAGTCAGCACCACATTTAACCATTACAATATCTATGGCTGTTTTCTTTGTATCAAAAGGAAGGGAGCAACATTTATGCCAACCGAATTTTCTACCCAGGACAAAGCATATTTACTCAAACTTGCGCGTGAAGCAATCACCAGTGCTGTCAATGGGACCCCACTTTCAAAGATAACACTCGAGGAGCTGCCAGTCGAATTAAGTGTACCAGGCGCGAGTTTTGTAACGCTCACCATTGATGGTCAATTACGCGGTTGTATTGGTACGCTGGAGGCCTACCAACCTCTCGCTCTTGACGTGCAAACTCGCGCAGTCCAAGCCGCTTTGGAGGATTATCGATTTCATCCGGTCACCAAAAATGAATTGCCATTGATCAACATCGAGATTTCAAGACTGACGCCCGCTATTCCGCTCAACTATTCCGATCCATCCGAGCTTCCAGGTCTCCTTCGACCAGGCATCGACGGTGTCGTTCTCGGAGATGGTCACCGTAGAGCGACTTACTTACCTCAAGTCTGGGAGCAATTGCCAAACCCTGAGGAATTCCTCTCCAGTCTTTGCGCAAAAATGGGTGCTTCAAGAAACCTTTGGCGCCAAAAAGTATTGCTCGTTGAGCGCTATCAGGTCGAGGAGTTTCGTGAACCTTAATGAATGTAGAGATAAGTCAATAAAAAAGCCGGAACATGACGTTTCGGCTTTTTTGTAGACAAAAGTGCTATTAGAAACCACCTGAGTTGCTCACTTTTACCAAAAAACCCAGATTTTAGCCGTAAAAGTAATGATTTTGGGACACTAAGAGCAGTCATAGATGGGATAGAATTGGGGTATGGCATTTATCCGGAAAGTGAAAACTGCCAGTGGAGCGACTGCGGTTCAAATCGCCTATAAGGTTGGGGGACGCATAATTAAGATCATCCACATTGGGAGTGCTCACAATAAAGAAGAACTGGAAATTCTGGTTGGGGTGGCCCAGAAACGATTACTCACCAACCAACTGGAATTGTTTCCTCAAGCCGATCCCTTGCAAATTAAGACCAAGCGATCTTTCTCCGCTTTGTTATGGAATATTCTGCGGGAGCAATATGCGGAAATGGGATTCAATCAAATGAACGACGAGGTCTTTGAAGCTTTGTGTCTGGCCAGGATTGTAGAGCCCACATCGAAGTTGGATAGCCTGCGAGTAATGGACGATCTGGGTGTGGATCCCTTCGATCGAAACCACCTCTACCGCTCTATGGTCAAGGCCTCAAAGCTGGATTATCGGAAGACGATTAGCCAGGCTTGTTTTCAGCATGTAGGAAGGGATGGACTCACCCTGGTGCTGTACGATGTCACCACCTTATATTTTGAGGTACAGGAAGAGGATGAGTACCGGAAACCTGGGATGAGCAAGGAGCGCCGGTTGGAACCGCAGATCATCCTGGGGCTTCTGGTGGATCAGAATGGCTTCCCGCTTGGATTGCAGAGCTTCGAGGGTGATAAAGCGGAAACCAAGACCATACTGCCTGTTATTCAGGACTTTCTGGCGCAAAAAGGTCTTACGAGGATCACGATTGTAGCAGACGCAGCCATGATGAGTATGTCCAATTTGGCAGCACTCACGGAAGCTGGTTACACCTATATTGTTGGCTCCCGGTTGTACAAGGTACCTTACGATATCGCGGAGTATCAGAAGACCGGTGAACTCAGTGATCAGCAGATCGTGGTTGAAAAAAAAGAGGGCTACCGGGTGATATACCAATACCGGGCCAAACGGGCAGCACTGGACAACCGCAACATCGAGAAACAGGTGACCAAGGCGACGAAAGTGATCAGTGGCCAGATTCCGACAACCAGAACGAAGTTCCTAAGTATCGTATCCAAGAAAAAACAGCTTAACCAGAAGTTGATTGACAAAGCCAAAGCTCTCGCAGGTGTCAAAGGGTATGTCACAAACCTGGACATTCCAGATGAACAGGTGATCGCATACTACCACCAGTTGTTTCAGGTGGAAGCCACGTTCAGAATGGCAAAATCGGACTTAAAAGCTAGACCTATCTTCCATCAGACACGGGAGGCGATTGAAGCGCACCTGACGATTGTTTTTGCGGCATTGGCGATCAGCAAGAACATTGAGCAAAAGACAGGGATGAGCATCAAACAATTTGTAAAACTGCTTCGACCAATCCGTTCAAGCATCGTGGTTTTCAATGGAAATGAGATCCTGGCAGAACCAATTGTCCCAGAACCCGTATCAGAGGTGCTAAAAAGGCTGATTTTGGGACACTAAAATGAGCAAGTCAGGTATTAGAAACCAGGTACTCCCACGCCATCTTTGGTTTGTGACATTGCATAAGCCTGACCAGAAAGATGGGCGGTAATAGTTTGGGAATAAAAAGCCGTGAACAGCGCGCCAATTCCCAGTGCAACCCCTCCGATTGGAGCGATAAAACTGGCAATGATGAGGCCACCAAGTACCAACAGCCAGGCGGTAATGTTGTTTCTGATCAGCCCGAAGATTTTTTGGAAGTCGAAAGCCGAATTAAAAGTGTCTTTCACTGCAAAATTAATTTGAGCTGCTGGCATAAAAAATGCCAGCGCCAAGGCATACACGAACATCAACAAACCAGCCAGTACCATTACGACCACACCCACTGCATTAATGGCCTCTGAATTGCTTGAACTTATCACCGGAATGAAAATGAGTAGGCAAACCAAGATTAAAGGAAGGCTATACACTACTCCAACTAACCACCAGCGAAATCCCCTACCAAGTTGAAGGCCAAAATCAAGCTCGGGGAGTGGTTTTTCGACCCGATTGTAAACATTTCTCATCAGGTCGAGCATCCAACCTGTAACAACCAATTGACCAACAACTGGAATCAATCCAACCAAAATGGGGATGATAATTTTGTTGAACCAATCCTGATCATCAAAAACATAGGTAAAAGCCTTTCCGAAATTCATGGGGTTCCTTTCTAAAGTCAACTGTTTGGATGAATACCAACTTTCAGCCATAGGGTTCAAATTTGCAAGAATTCTTGAACGTTAAGTACAAATACTACCGCTTTGTTCTCATTAGGACTTTTGGGCTGAGTCGTCTCCGACCTAAGGATAGCCAGTGCGTCCTCCACACGGGCTTCGTCTACGCCAATCAACAAGGTACTGCGTCCGCTGCGTAAAAAGCCACCGGTTGAGGCAATACAGGTCACCCTAAGCCCAGCGTCAGTGAGTTTGTTTGAGACACGGTCATTATCTCCGTCGCGTATGATGGCAATGATCAATTTCATCTCAAATCTCCTCAAAATGTTCGATATCAAGGGTTAGCATGCTGACTCCACCGACCATGGTTTCTGTGAGTATGGGGATGGGTAATGGACCAATTTCGCTCGGAGCGGAGACAAATGTTACCCGTTTTTTTGCGGCGGTCATTAATATCTCCCGCACTTTGTCATTTTGGTAATCAGCACAGCCAATCAGGAAAGTAACGTTACTCTCTTTAAGGAAGCCCCCAACACTTGGCAGGCGAGTAAACTTAATGTTCTCCTGATTGAGCACCAACTCAACCAGGTCACTATCCTGAGATTGCACTACCGCGATAATCAGGTTGTTTGGTTTCGTGCCAGAATTTGACATAGGCGTTTCACCTCTTAAAGGCTGTATTGGTTAAGGATATTCTATCGCAAAATTGGTGAGGTGCCGTGTCATCCTTCTATAACCCTAACCAGACAGGTTACTTGAACCAATCCACCACCATGTCTTCGAGGTCTTCCTGGTCCACATCTATTTCCGAAACAACTTTGCCAAATACAGAGGCGCCTGATTTTTTGGTACTAGTCGGGTCTCCGGTTTTTAGCGGGTGCCACCAAGGCAGATCCTGCCCATGAGCAACCAAATAGTAGGCACATGTTTTGGGAAGCCAGTCCACTTCCCTTGCTAATTTGGGGGTTAAGTAGATGCAATCAGGCACGTTCTGATGACGATGCACGTAATCAGTACACGCACAGGTTTTCATATCCATATAACGACAAACCACGTTGGTGAAACGTACACAAGCGTCCGTGTCCTCTTGCAGTTTATACAAACAGCACTGTGAACATCCGTCGCAAAGCGATTCCCACTCCTGGGGGTTAAGATCTTCAAGTCGCTTGGTTTTCCAGAATTCGTTCATTGATCACCTGACAAAAGGATGAGGGTTAGCCACTAACCTATCCTAATTTCCAGCCAAAGTATGACTAAAGCTTGGGCAAAACGATGGATTGCTGCCCCTGATACTTACCTTGCTTCATAGCGTAAGTGATCTCACAGGGTTCATCGCCCTCAAAGAAGAGCACTTGGGCAATCCCCTCATTTGAGTAAATACGTGCTGGCAAGGGTGTTGTGTTGGAAATCTCCAGGGTAACATAACCCTCCCACTCCGGTTCAAAAGGTGTCACATTAACAATAATGCCGCAGCGTGCGTAAGTTGACTTGCCGAGGCAGATCGTCAGTACGTTCTTTGGAATGCGGAAGTATTCGATGGTGCGTGCCAGTGCGAAGGAATTTGGGGGAATGACACAGATATCCCCAACGAAATCAACCATCGAGCGGGGATCGAAGTTTTTAGGATCCACAACCGCCGAGAAGACGTTGGTAAAGATCTTAAATTCATTAGCGACACGAATGTCATACCCATAAGAGGACGTGCCATAAGAGATTACTCCCTGGCGAACTTGAGATTCCTCAAAAGGCTCGATCATGCCGTGTTCCAATGCCATCTTGCGGATCCATCTATCAGGTTTCAAACCCATTCTTCAACTCCTATTAGCTCATAAATTTAGCCGACCCTTCGATCGGCCAAGTGTGCTCTATTCTATCATTGACCTCTAAAATCCAGCCCGGTCTTCAAGGGTCGTCGCCAGTCTCTGCATCAATTGTTCTGCTTCAGCAGTAATCGCGTTGGCTTCAGATAACATAGTGGCGGGTTCACTCTCGGTTTCAAGCCCAATCAAGTTGATCTTGACGTTCAGGACTGCCGCTTTGACCGCTGCCTGTGCTAAATTTACCCCTGCACCTGCATCCGAAATCGCAGTGATGTTGCCTATTTCTGCCATACGCAGACAAAGTTTTTGCACCGCAAGAGCTTCCCGAGCTGATTCCAATGGCACCTGGGCAGCAAACAAGGTGGCGGTATGGATCGCCTCCAAACGCACGGTTTGTTCAGTCTCAGTTGCTTTTGGCATACGCCTGGCAACCATGATCTGGTTGAAAGCCTCTGAATCAGCCTTAACTGCCACGGTCATTTGAGCTCGCAGGGCTTCACCTTCTTCAATCACTTGCCATGCTTCGACCTCCGCCGCTGCATATTTAACTTTACCTACGGTCAGCCTTGCCACCATCACTGCCAGGGCAGCGGCCAACGCACCGGTATGAGCCGCTGCCGACCCTCCCCCAGGTGCCGGAGTGCCTTCAGCAACCTGGTCGAGAAAATCGTTTTCAAGCTTCTCTTGGGCTGCTTCAGCGTTGCCGTTGGTGATTGAAAAAACACGCGTTTCAAGCAACTGATCCGCCTCAAGTCCATCCAATTGCAGATAATATTGCGCAGCATTCATTAATGCCTGATTGGGTATCAGTCCCACAATTTCAGAGTGATGGATGCCGACCCCGTAACGTTGCGCTTCACGGCGGATGAATTCTGTCACCTGCGCCATCGGCGAGCGCTTGTAATTGGTCAGATTCATTGAAACCTGTGCCATGCCATCCACCAATACTCCCATACCTTTCACAAAGTGAAAACCACCACTTGAGTTGCGTACCCGCCTGGCGATCTTCTCAGCAATAGTTACGTCAGATGTGGTCAGGAAGATGTTATAAGCGATCAAAGCCTGCCGGGCACCAATGACTGTCGCCCCAGCCGGTCCCATAGTTTTAGGGCCAAAATCTGGCTCACGGTAAGGATCGGTGGCAATGACTTCTTTTAAACCTTCAAATTCGCCTTTGCGAATGTCCTCAAGGTTGCGCCGGTCTGGTCTGACAGAAGCCTCCTCGTAAAGAAAGACCGGGATGTCCAGTGTCTCACTGACACGTTTTGCCAGACGGCGCGCCATCTCGACGCATTCCACCATGGTCACACCTGATATCGGTACGAATGGCACCACATCAGTTGCTCCGATGCGAGGATGTTCACCCGTGTGGACGTTCAGGTCAATCAACTTAGCTGCTTTGGCAATCCCTAAATAAGCTGCTTCCTCGACCGCGTCTGGATCACCAATAAAAGTCAGCACGGTTCGATTGTGGTCTACATCGGAGTGATGATCCAACACAGTCACCCCCGGTACAGCGGCGACTGCTTCGATAATCTCCGCCACGACCTCGGGGCGACGTGCTTCAGAGAAATTGGGAATGCATTCAACAATTTTTGCTGACATAAGGTCTCCTTGATAGACTGAGTTGATTATACCAACCTCACAACCAGCAGATAATGACCTTGTCAGGTTGTTCTTACATTTATCGAAATCAATTTATTTGATACTATCATTGATTATATTTATATTTTATTCGGATTCTACTTGACTTTTTTTATTATGTGTTGTATTATATCAATAACATTTACAAGAAAGGAAATGAAATGGCAAAATTCAAACCCGACTGCCCCATTTGTGGCGAAAAAGTTACCATTACTCGATTTTACTGTCCAGCCTGTAATTCAAGAGTGGATGGCAATTTCGAGATCGAAAAGGACCCATTCACAGCGTTGAGCAATGATCAGTTGACCTTTCTGCTGGC
Organism: Anaerolineaceae bacterium; assembly: GCA_049657925.1. Lineage (GTDB taxonomy): Bacteria > Chloroflexota > Anaerolineae > Anaerolineales > Anaerolineaceae > Mesolinea. The sequence goes on along the minus strand of JBASOE010000091.1, from coordinate 25,682 downwards.
TTTTGTACGCGCTGAAGGACGCTTGAACCGCCTTGAGGAGGTGTTGGGTATGTCCTACCCGACACTAAAAAACCGACTGAACGATGTCATCCGAGCGCTCGGTTATGAGCCCGAGCAGGAAAAACCCAAAGCGGTTTCTCCTGTGGAACGCATGGCCATCCTTGACGAACTCGAGAACGGCCACATCACACACGAACAAGCATTGCATTACTTACAGGGCGAGGAACCCTATATTTCAAAAGGAGCATAAACATGAGCACTACTGATGAAAAAATGAGAATTTTAAAGATGTTGGAAGTAGGCAAAATCGATGCCTCGCAGGCTGCTGAACTATTGAAAGCCGTCGACACTCATGAATCGGCCAGCCAAACTGTCGATCAAATGGATACCTACTCAGGAGCAGTGAAAAAAGGAAAATGGTTGGTCGTAAAGGTAACGGACACTCAGTCAGGAAAAAAGAAAGTGAATGTTCGCGTACCCATGACTTTGGTTCGGGGTGCCAGTAAGATAGCTGGCAAAACCGGGAAATTCAACTTAAACGGTGTGGAAATCGAAAACCTCGAAGAGTTACTCAACTCGGGAATGGAAGGCATGATTGCTGATGTCACCGATGAAACAGAGAATGAACATGTGGAAGTGTTTATAGAGTAACGAGGTTTTTACCCACCAATGTTTTACCTGCGGCTGCCGAATTGGCAGCCGCAATCTGTTCACCATGATAAACTTAAGGTAAGATGAACACCAATGATGATCGCCTTCGCATTCTGACCCTGGTCAAAAATGGCAGGATTGAAATCAACGAAGCCATCGACCAACTTCGTGTTTTGGACCGCAAAGAAAGCACCGCTGTCCAGCCGGATTCAAATGCCTCCACAGTGCCTTCCTCTACGCCTCGCATTTTACGAATTCTAAAAACGGACATGCTCAACCAAAAGACATTAGCAGACATTACCATTCCACTTGACTTACTTCAGGCGGGCATGCGCGTAGGGGCGAACTTCTACCTCGATTTGGCAGGATTGAGCGCTGAACAATTAGACCTGCTCCTCAACGAACCTGCCGTCTTTCTGCGACTCTATGGTGAAGTGTTGCTTGACCTTGAAGACGAGAACACGAACGAACATATCAGCCTGACACTACAACAAGAAGTATCGACAACTAATTGACGCCGGCAAAAATGGTAGTAATATTCAAGGTTGCCAAATACTGATAAACCTAATGAAAGTATAATTCTCTTATATTATGATCACACAATTGAGCAGTCTCGAAACTGACTTTCTCCAACGAAAGCAGGAATATACACCCGATCAGCTTTACCTCTCCTTAAAGTCACGCCCAGAAGGGCTGACCTCAGAAGAGGCGCAAGCACGGCTATCTACGTTTGGGGCAAACAAGCTGCGCGAAGTTAAAGGAAAACCTTTAATTCTTCGCTTACTCTCCAACTTTACGCACCTGATGGCGATCATGTTATGGATTGCTGGTATCGGTGCGCTGATTGCCCGAATGCCAGAATTGGCTATCGCGGTCTGGGCCGTGAACATCATCAATGGCGCTTTCAGTTTCTTTCAGGAGTTCCGCGCTGAAAAGGCAACGGAAGCTCTAAAGAAAATCCTGCCTGCCACTTCGCGTGTCATGCGTGACAGCGAAGAGAAGAAAGTTCTGGCTGAGGAAATCGTCCCCGGAGATGTCATCTTTCTGCAGGAAGGGGATAGTATCTCTGCTGATTGCCGCCTTGTTAATAGTGCTGATCTGCGCGTCAATCAAAGCACGCTTACCGGTGAATCACGCGCGGTGAACCGCTCTGCAGAACCAGTAGGCGGCGAAGGGCTTACTGAAACTGAAACCCCAAACCTGATATTTGCTGGCACCTTTGTAGCTGCCGGCTCAGGCAAAGCCATCGTCTATGCCACTGGAATGAACACGGCTTTCGGGCGCATTGCCCGCCTAACTCAGGACGTTAAAGAAGAACTAAGTCCCTTACAACAAGAGATGCAGAGCATGACTAAGATCGTAACCATAATTGCGGTCGGCGTCGGCATGGTTTTTCTGATAATGTCTCTGATTTTTACAAAAATGACCACCACTGAGGCTGCGATTTTTTCAATCGGTATGATCGTCGCTTTTGTTCCCGAAGGCTTATTGCCGACGGTCACCCTCTCATTAGCCATGGCTACACAACGCATGGCAAAACGAAACGCGCTGATTAAGAAACTTTCTTCCGTTGAAACCCTCGGCTGTACAAATGTAATCTGCACTGACAAAACCGGTACTCTGACCCAAAATGAAATGACCGTGCGGGATGTGTGGTTGCCGGATTGGAACGACACTGGTCGTGTTATCCAGGTGGCTGGAACCGGTTATGAGCCCGTTGGGGACCTGACAGAATATGACCATCTGTTACAAGCCAAGCAAGACCACGCCCTCACTCAAGTCATTTTGACTCACGCACGCTGCAATACTTCACGTCTGCTGGCCCCAGAAAAGGATGGCGAAGAATCCGCTCGGCATTGGCGCATTTTGGGTGACCCAACCGAAGCTGCGCTGCTCGTGTTGGCCGGCAAAGCTGGCTTCACGGAAGATGACATCAATCACACTCAGACGGTAGCTGAACTTCCCTTTGATTCAAGACGCAAGCGCATGACTGTGGTCAAGCTTGTTCGTGGTCAGGATGGCAGGTTTGAACGCCGCGTTTACGTCAAAGGCGGCATTCGCGAAATTCTGGATGTTTGTGACAGCATTCTGATCGGCAATGAGATTCACTCCATCAACCAGGGCTGGATAGACAAGGTTATGGCCATCAACGATGACTATGCCCGCCAGGGTTTGCGCGTTTTAGCCGCTGCCACCCGTGTCTTGCCTCAGGATTTTCAGGATTACACCATCGAGTCAGTGGAGGGTTACCTGACCTTCCTCGGAATGGTCGCCATGCAAGACCCGCCCAGACCGGATGTCGCCGCTGCGGTAGAGAAATGCCATACTGCTGGGATCCGGATCGTGATGATCACGGGCGACTACGGTCTCACGGCTGAGAGTATCGCCCGTAAGATTGGCATCGTTACAGGTGAAAACGTACGCATCGTAACGGGTGTTGACCTGGAAAAAATGTCCGATGAAGACCTTAAAGAAGCCATTCAATCTGAGGTGATTTTTGCGCGGGTCGCTCCTGAGCATAAGCTAAAGGTAGTCAACGCTTTCCAGGAATTGGGCAACGTGGTGGCGGTAACTGGCGACGGCGTCAACGACGCTCCTGCGCTCAAAAAAGCTAATATCGGTGTTGCCATGGGTATCTCTGGCAGCGACGTAGCCAAAGAAGCCGCTTCCATGATCCTGACCGATGACAACTTCGGTTCGATTGTTAATGCGATCGAAGAAGGTCGCGCAGTCTATGAGAACATCAAGCGTTTCTGCACCTATATCTTTACCAGCAACACTCCGGAAGCTTTACCATTCGTGCTTTATGCCCTTTCCGGAACTGCCATCCCATTGGCTATAAGGATTATGCAGGTATTGGCTATCGATCTTGGTACGGATATTGTCCCAGCTCTTGGTTTAGGCTCTGAACCTCCTGAACCAGGCACCATGCAACAACCCCCCCGAAAACTGACCGATCACCTGATCACCAAAGACTTACTGTCTCGTGCTTACCTAATCCTAGGCCCAGTGCAAGCTCTGGCAGCCATGGCTGCCTTCTATTTCTTCCTGTGGACAATCAACCCTGCTTTCCGCGGTTTGTTTGGTAAAGGCCTGCCCAATGAGCTTAACCAACCCCAACTTTACTATGCGGCAACGGCGATGGCATTTAGTGCTGTCGTAATGACTCAAATTGGCAACTTGTTTGCTCAACGCGCCTCAAAACGCTCTATCTTCAAAGTACCCTTATTCAACAATAAGCTGATCTGGATTGGTATTGCTACCGAAGTACTTTTAACATTGGCGATCGTTTACGTTCCTTTCTTAAACAAGTTCATTCAAACAGCACCTTTCCCGCCCATCTATTGGCTATTCCTGGTTTTGTGGATCCCTGCTCTACCAATTATGGATGCGATTCGCAAAGCATTTGTCAATCGAAAGCAGCGGAACAGGCAGCAAATTAAAGGAGAGACCCTATGAAAGTCATCATCATCGGTTGTGGTCGGGTCGGAGCTGGACTCGCTAAGAACCTATCCTTGCAAGGCATTGAAGTATCCGTTATTGACAAGGACCCCAAAGCCTTTGAAGCACTGGGTAAAACCTTCAAGGGGCGTACATTTGTGGGCATCGGCTTCGATGAGAAATTGCTCAAAGAAGCAGGCATCGAGAAAGCGGATGCTTTAGCTGCTGTGACCGCCAGTGATGAAGCCAACCTGGTCGCTGCCAGAGCAGCTAAATCTGTCTTCAAAGTTCCCCGTGTCGCTGCTCGTGTGTATGAACCTAATAAAGCCAAAATCTATCGACGCCTTGGCATCCAGACTATTTCACCAGTGACGCTCGGTATAGATAGGTTGACGGCTACCCTGATATACTCCAACCTAGCCATTGAACGAGTTATCGGCGCTGGACAAATCAATCTAATCGATATTGACGTGAAGCCGGCGATGGTCAACAAGCCGGTTTTCGAGGTCAATGTACCTGGTGAGGTGGACGTAGTTGCTGTTACCCGCAACGGGAAGACTTTCATGCCCAACTCTGCCACCGTTTTCCAGACTGGTGATTTAGTGCATCTGTTCGTCCTGGCTGGGGCTCAGGACAAAATCAGCAAGGCTTTTGGGTCCTGAGGAGGTAATGATGAAAGTAATGATCATTGGTGGAGGAAAAGTTGGTACCTATCTGGCCAGCTATTTACTCAAAGAAAAGCACGATGTAAAAGTCATCGAATTACGGGATGAAGAAGAACCTCGCATCCTGTTGGACTTGCCAAAATCTAACCTGGTCATTGGCAATGGCACTGATCCGGACGTTCTGGAAGCCAGCGGTATTCGCAAGATGGACGTTGTAGCAGCCGTAACTGGCGTGGATGAGGTTAATCTGACTGCGCTTAGCCTGGCACGATTCGAATTCCTCGTCCCACGCACCATTGCACGCATCAATCATCCAAAAAATGCCTGGATGTTTACCGACATCATGGGAGTGGATGTAGCGCTCAACCAAGCAGATCTGATGGCACATCTTGTCGCTGAAGAGATGTCGCTGGGTGACATGATGACCTTGCACATGCTGCGAAAAGGCAACTTTAGCATCGTTGAGGAAAAAATATATCCAACCGCACCTGCTTGTGGCAAAGCCCTAAAAGATCTTAAACTACCCAACCAGACCAATATTGCTGCTATCCTTCGGGACGGCAAACTGATCATACCGCATGGAGATCTCGTCTTCCAACCAGCGGATGAAGTTCTTGCGATCGTGCATCAGTCTCAGAAGAAAGAGCTCTCGCGCTACTTTGATCGCGTGCTTTAGGCGCAATCGATAACCACAAAAGCAGCCTGGTGGCTGCTTTTGTTTATGGTACGATTTAGCCAATTTACCTTAGAGGAACAATTATGACCATTCGTACTCGCTTTGCCCCAAGCCCCACCGGTTATATGCACATTGGCAACCTGCGCACTGCCCTGTATGCCTACCTGATTGCCAAACACGACCACGGCACCTTCATTTTACGCATTGAAGACACTGATCAATCCCGCAACCAGCCCGAAACGCTCCAGGCTATCTACAATGGGTTGGCATTGGCTGGCTTGGTCTACGATGAAGGCCCTGATAAAGATGGAGGCAAAGGTCCCTATGTTCAGAGCCAGCGTTTGCCAATATATAAGCAATATGCCACCGAACTCGTAGAGAAAGGTGCTGCTTTCTATTGTTTCTGCCAAAAAGAGGAAAAACATAACGAGGAGGGGGAGGCATTGGTCGACATTACCCGCGACCCTTGCCGCTATCTGACCGATGACCAGGTTAAAGCCAGATTGGAAGAGGGATTGAAGCCGGTCATTCGCCAGCGCATCCCCGAAGGAGGTTCTACAACCTATCACGACTTGATCTTCGGAAATATTACGTTTGAAAATAGCCAGCTGGACGACCAGGTGTTGTTGAAAAGCGATGGCTTCCCAACTTACAATTTTGCCAACGTGGTCGACGACCACCTGATGGAGATTACTCACGTGGCTCGAGGTCAGGAATATCTTTCTTCGGCGCCGAAGTACAACTTGCTGTATCAAGCCTTTGGCTGGGACGTTCCTGAGTACATTCACCTCCCCTTGATTGTCAAAGCAGATGGATCCAAACTATCCAAGCGTAAAGGCGACCCAACCTTCGAGGACCTGGTAAGAATGGGTTTCCTTCCTGAAGCCATCGTGAATTACGTGGCATTATTGGGCTGGAATCCTGGTACAGAGCAGGAATTTTTTACACTGGATGGCTTGGTAGAGGCTTTTGACATGAAACGCATCAATAAGTCTCCGGCAGCCTATTCATTGGAGAAACTGACCTGGCTGAATGGTGAACACATTCGCGCGCTAACACCTGAGGCTTTTCATGCTCTGGTGTTACCCTACTACCCAGAGGCTATTCAGCAACTCGATCTGGCAAAAATAAGTCGCCTCATTCAAATCCGCACAGAAAAGCTCATTGACATCCCTGAGATGGTCGGGTTCCTTGCTGCTTTGCCCTCATATTCTGTCGATCTTTTCGCTAACGACAAGTCCAAGTCGACTCTGCCCTCATCCAAAGAGGTGCTCGAGCAGGTCATCCCCATCCTTGAATCCCTCGAGGATTGGCAGAATGACCAACTTTTTGCGGTTCTCAAGGAGTTCGCCCAAACCCATCAGATGAAGGTCGGCACTGTCATGTGGCCAATCCGTGCCTCGCTCTCCGGGTTGGCAAATACTCCAGGTGGCGCAACGGAACTGGCTGACCTGCTTGGCAAACGTGAATCCATCCACCGCCTGAAACGTGGTCTGGCAAAACTACTCGTCAGTAGCATGAACATGCATCTGGAGAACCTCAAACCAATCGGGTAACCCTCTGGCATAGCAATTGCACCAAATGATGCATACTATTTCGACGGATGGACGTCAATGCATGCTTTGGTGAACAACTTAGCTTTCTTGGTCACGCTTCCAACCCAATGGTGGATCTATCTGGTCGTCCCATTGGTGTTAGTCGCGCTAATCATTGGCTTACATGCGCGTGCTAAAAACTCAAAGCAAATCCCAGAAAACGGGGCTATTGAAGTAAAACCTTCCACAACCCAATTACCCACCCAGGTTGCATCAGCTTTTCTGGATGTAAGTTTGGAAACCAAAGAACTCGACATTCGAAAAGCCCTGACACATAGTCTGAGCTTGTTCCTTATGGCAGATTTGTGCGGGTTACTTGAAAAATCAGATCAGACCAACCAGTTCACGATCAGCCAGATGTTTGACTTGATCAGAGAAGACCACCTTTCAAGTTATAAAATCCCCTTAACTTCCGACCTGGTTGCCACCCATGCCATAGAGGATGGACTCCCAGTGATAGGCAATGGTGAAAAAGCCAACAAGGCCTTCAAACAAGCCTTCCAAACCGCTACCGGCTATAACGCAGCCGGTAACCTAATGATTATCCCTCTTGCAAGCGAACTACAAGCCCCTGCAATTGTGTGTCTCACTCCTTACACCCAACGAGAGTTTCTTGATCAGGATCTTGAGCGACTCTTGCCTCTAAAAGGTAAACTAATCCAGGTGCTATCCAAAGCCAGTAATTTAGAAGAGCGTGCAAACGCCGCGGAGACACTACGATTGTCGCTTAAACAGCTGACCCGTAATCATTCCCATATTCAGGAGCAATTAATCCGAAGTCAGCGCATCCTGGAAGCGACCAACATCAAACTCAGTGAACAAAAAGCAGAGTCCACTGAAGAAGTTGCCCTCTGGGTGGAACGTCAACAAACGCTTGAAAGCGAGGTTGATGCACTGACTGAAAGAATCGCTAAAAGTCTTGCTGACGTTTACGAGGCAAAGGAAATCCGTCGTCAACGTGATGCCCTCGAAAAAGCTTTACAAGAGAACAAACGCAACTTGACCGAATTGAATGCGACCCTTGCCAATGCGCAGGGTGTAATCAAACGTGTCATCACTGGACCCGAGTCTGGTAATCAAGCTCCCGTGCAATCTCTAAACGAGTCAAGTTTTATTACCAACTCCAGCGATTATATTAACAACGCAGCAACCCAAAGCCTAACAGCTCAGCTGGACGACTCAATCCAACGCACAGCCAGTGAGTTTGTCACACATGAAATTAAGTTGTCAGCCCAAATTGAACAACTTGATGCATCATTCGAACCTCTCTCTTCCCTAACCTTGCAAATCATTAGGTTGATGCAGGTCAATGCCTATAAAGCCTCACCAAATCATGCTACAGTGGAAATCTCCGTTTCAATGCAACAGGATGAAATTGGTCAACCCTCTTTGGAACTGTTAGTTACCGACCAAGGCGGGGGTTTATCAATTGAGGAGCAATCTCACTTTCTACGCTTTGCTCGTAGTAGTCACCACCCTGCTCCCGCTGGAATTGGAGATGCTCAGGCCCTGCGTGAAGCGGTCGCGCTGGTAAATCAGGCTGGTGGTCACCTGTGGATCCACAGTGCCAAAGATCAACTCACGACCTACCGCGTACTTCTACCCGTCAAGATCCAGCTGGTTGAAAAAAGTCGGTTGGAAAAATGAGTATACTTAGCGGGTGTTTGGCAATAAGCCAAGTGAACGGTTTAAAAGCATAGTATGAGACTAAAAAAACATCAAACGATTACACTGGCGATCTTCGGCATCATCTCGTTGTCAATTCTGGGCATTCTGACAACGGGAATCATCGTAAGCGCCATGGCGGGCAATCCAAACTCACCCTATCGGATCAGTTTGGCAAACTACTATGCTACCCCAACACCTTTCCAGCCAAATTCCTACGCAAATATTCTTGAGGACGGCACCATCGAAATGTTACCGCAGCCGCTACTCACGCCTACCCCAGTGCCTACCTTCCCAGCGGCTGAATTGCCCAAGAATCAGTTGAACATCCTGCTGCTCGGAGTTGATGACTTTGGCGAAAACAACTTTCGCACCGACGTTATCATGCTACTGTCGATCAACCCAACCCACAAAACTGCCAGCCTGATCTCTTTTCCCCGCGATCTTTATGTCACCATTCCAGGATACTACTCCAATCGAATCAACACCGCCTGGAGTCTCGGTGGCTGGTCTTTACTGCAGGATACCTTTGAAGTCAACTTCGGTATTCGACCTGAACGCTACATGATGGTCAATTTCAACGGATTTGTGGATGTGATTGAAAGTTTAGGTGGCATTGATGTGGAAGTCACCGCCGAGCTTCAGGATAGTTGCCACTCAACGCCTTCCGGCTGGTGCACGATTGAGCCTGGTCTGATGCACATGGACGGCGAAACAGCTCTTTGGTATTCACGTTCACGTATGACTACCAGCGACTTCGACCGTAACCGTCGAGCTCAGGAAGTTGTTAAGGCTGGTTTCAAAAAAGCTATGAACATGAATATGATATTCAAAGCGCCTGAGTTCTACAGTTATTACCGCGAATACGTAGACACCAATGTACAGCTCCCTGAGCTCATCTCACTCTTTCCGATGGCGTCGTCACTGACAAATTCAGATGGTATTCGTCACTTTGCAGTTACATCGGACATGGTATCCAATTATATAACTGGTGAAGGTGCGATGGTTCTATGGCCAAATTTCGATGCCATCCGCGGTATGCTTGCAGAAGCTCTCTATCAGGGTCAGTAATTTCCTGATTGAATTACAGATTGAATTACAGATTGAATTACAGTGTTGAATAACAGATGGTGTTAACAGATTGTTGTTAACAGATTGTGATCCTCGATTTTTTGAGGTATACTGCTTGGGTAATTCTTCACAATGTACCTTTACCTTAGCAGAAGCATGTCCATATTTTTGTCATTAATAGTCTGATTATTTTCGCTTGACTTGTCTGCAATTGGAGTCAAAAAACACTAAGAAACAATCAATCTACCATTCATTAATCTTTTTTTTAGTGTTTTCGATTTTTTATTAAGCGCCACGGAGGCAATATGACACAACAAAGCAAATCGTTGGAAGAGTTGAAACGAATTTGCGAGGAAGCAAGGGCATCGTTAAAGAGCAAAGAGCCTGAAGGTAGAACCGAGATTGTAGTTGGCATGGGCACTGTGGGCATTGCCGCCGGCGCGAGAGAAACCCTGAAAGCCATTTTGGACTATATTGAACAAAAAAACCTCGAAGGTGTCACCGTCCGGCAAACAGGCAATATTGGCATTGACTCGTACGAACCGGTGGTCCAGGTAACTCTTCCCCAGCATGACAAGGTGACCTACGGCAGGGTAACCCCTGAGATAGCCCGTTTCATTATGGACCAACATGTCAGGCATGGTCAAGTTGTCGACAGTTTTGTCGTCAAAGGTTAACCCAAGCACTCAAACCGGAGGTCTTTCATGACTGAAAACTGCAACGATGTGCGGGATACAATCAGCTTGGTGGGGGAAGCTATCGATGAAATAGGCAGCACTCGTGCTGACCTGATCCCCATCCTCCAGCGTATCTCAAACGAATGCGGCTTCATATCTAACACAGCTATCACTGAAATCTCCAAACGTACAGGATTACAGCCAAGCGAGATATTCTCTGTCGCTACTTTTTACCGTATGTTGCTAACCAAACCCCATGGTCGGCATATCGTACAATTCTGTGAAAGTGCTCCCTGTCATGTCGCCGGTGGAAGGGAATTATTCCAGGCCCTCAAAGACGTGCTGAAAATAGAGCCCGGTGAGACCAGCACTGATAACCGCTGGACCCTATTTACCACCAGCTGCCTGGGTGTGTGCGGAATCGGTCCCGTCCTGTTAATCGACACAGACACCTATGGCAACGTACGACCGGAACAACTGCCAAATATCTTTAACCAATACGAATAGGAGATCCCTTGACCACTGTCCGCTCTCTTGTTCTCGTGTCCAATGACCCTGAAAGCAAATCAAAAGGCTCAGAAGCAATCTTTGACGCTCTCATCCACCATCTGCAAAGGTTTGGGTTGGAGGAAGAAGTCTCTGTGTCATTTGCCAGCGATATCGGTCAGAGCTATGCTTCGCCTTTGGTGATCATTTACCCCGAAGCCGTTATTTATGGTCCTGTCAAACTCTCCGATGTACCGATTTTAGTGGAAGAACACATTTACAAAGGCCGTATCATTGAAGAGAAACGGGCTCCTGCCAAATTGCTTTCGGGTCGCATCGCATGGCTGGCAGTCAGAAAAGGAACCCTGCCCGCTGAAAATCGCATTGTGCTTAAAAACGTCGGACAAATAGACCCTGATAGCATTGAAGAATACCTTGGTCATGATGGGTATTCCGGTTTTGCTACCGCGCTCAGCATGTCTCCAAATGCTGCACTTGCGATGATCAAAGAGTCTGGCTTGCGTGGTCGTGGTGGCGCAGGCTTTCCAACCGGGCTGAAGTGGGGGTTCGTGAAGCAAGCTGCAGGAAATAAGAAATATGTCGTCTGTAATGCCGATGAAAGCGAACCTGGTACCTTCAAGGACAGAATGGTGCTCGAAGGTGACCCCCATGCTATCGTCGAGTCCATGCTGATTGCCGGCTATGCAGTCGGAGCTGATGAGGGCTACATCTACATACGCGGTGAATACCAACTGGCCATCGAACGCATCGAAAAAGCTATTCAGCAAGCTTATACCTATGGCTTTCTGGGCGACCATGTGCTCAAGTCAGACATGAATTTCAAACTGCACGTGCACACGGGAGCGGGTGCCTACATCTGCGGTGAAGAAACCGCCCTACTCGAATCGATTGAAGGGAAGCGAGGTGAACCGCGTTCCCGTCCGCCTTATCCCACGACTGAAGGTTTATGGGGTAAACCAACCTTGATAAATAATGTTGAGACCTTGGCAAATGTACCAGCTATTCTACGCAATGGCGCGCAGTGGTATCGGGGATTAGGGACTGAATCCAGCCCTGGTACCAAGGTATATACCATGTTGGGTAACACGAACGTCACCGGGCTGATTGAAGTTCCGATGGGTATTACCCTAAGGGAAATAATCACCATTTACGCTAAAGGGATGAAGAAAGCCGCTCTCAAATTTGCGCAAACTGGTGGTTCAAGCGGTTCCATCATTCCCGCAATCTTGCAGGATACCCCAATGGACTTTGATTCTTACAAAAAAGCAGGCCTCTCCCTTGGGTCCGGTGCGTTGCTCATCTGTGATGAGGAGAACTGCATTGTTGATATCGTAAAAGTCTTGATGAATTTCTTCTGCGTAGAGTCCTGCGGGAAGTGTACTCCTTGCAGGGTTGGCACAAAAAGAATGCTCGACATTATTACAGATATAACCACTGGTGCGGGTAAATTGGAACAACTTGAACAACTAAAATCGTTGAGTGATGACCTGTATGAACTTTCAAATTGCGGTTTGGGTCAGTCTGCTGGAACCCCTATTCGCGACATGTTGGAGTACTTCAAGGCGGAAGTGGAAGCGCACATTAAATTGGGTGTCTGTCCCACCGGCATTTGCCCAATGCATGCGTAATGAGGGAATAAGTAAAATCATAAGTCATAATTGAATATGGAGAGTCTTGTGGCAGAGAGCCCCGCAGCATTCGATGATTTGAGCCCCGCTGAGGTCGCAGCGAAAACAGTGAATGTTGGAATTAAAAAAGCCAACCTGGACTTCTGGACGATGTTTTTCCTGGCACTTTTAGGAGGTGCCTATATCGCCATCGGATCAATATTAGCTACCACAGTCGCTACAAACGGCCCTGATTTCCCGTATGGAGTGAACGCGCTGCTCAAAGGACTCATCTTTTCTGTCGGGTTAATACTGGTCTTGGTTGCAGGCGCAGAGCTCTTTACCGGTAACAATCTGATCCTCATGGCGGTGTTGGCAAAAAAAGTCACAGTGGTAAAGATGCTCCGAAACTGGGGCGTGGTCTACCTGGGCAACCTGATTGGCGCTCTCATCATTGCGTTGGTGATGTTGATCTCAAAACAATATACGTTTGCAGGTGGCGCGCTTGGTGAAACAGCGCTTACCATTGCCAACACAAAAGCCGGCCTTGACTTTTGGTCCGCGCTTGGTTTGGGCATCATGTGCAACCTGCTGGTCTGCCTCGCGGTATGGATGTCCTTCTCCGCCCGAACCACGGCAGGGAAAATACTGGCAATCATCCCCCCTATTACAGCTTTTGTAGCGGCTGGCTTTGAACACAGCGTCGCCAATATGTATTTCATTCCGATGGGTCTTTTTATCAAGTGGGCTAATCCCGGGTTTGTCACCGAGGCTGGTGAGTTTGGCAATCTGACTCTTCGCAACTTTCTATTCAACAATCTACTACCAGTCACAATTGGTAACTTGATTGGCGGAGCTTTGTTTGTTGGCGCGATGTATTGGTTCATCTATCTGCGCAAGCAAAAATAGAGCCTCATCTTAAGCTGGTGACCCTTACTCAGGATGATTGATTTTTATCCGTCACTTGGAAGGTGACGAGAGTCAATTCGTCTGAATAACCAAATTTCAGTTTGTCCATTTTCTGTGCATCATCGCTTACTATCTCTTTTCCCTGACCAAATACTCCAAAGTTTTTAGGCCCACCGAAAGTGTTTGACAGTCCGCCAATCTTGATTTACACTTGTTAGCCTATAACTATACGAAACAGTGGAGCCGAAATGACACCTGAAATCACTTCTTTTTCAGCACACATTACCGATAAAACGCTTGTCCTGCCCGCCATCCAAGCCTGGAAGGTTTTTTTACGTGATCAAGGACGTTCCCACCACACCCTCAAGGCCTTTACCGCTGACCTGACTTTGCTGGCAAATTGGTTGCCCACTGATAAACAGATCGGTCAAATCACCACAAAAGATCTCGAAGACTTTTTGAGTTGGCTTCAAAAAGGACGGGGCATCCCTTGCAGCCCCAAAACACTCTCACGCCGCGTCACTTCGCTCAAGTCATTCTTCCGCTGGCTGACTGAGAACGCTGCCATCGCGATGGATCCCTCGAAAGAGATCATCCAAAAAACCGTTTTGGCTCCATTACCTGTGACGTTAACCAAGTCTGAAACCGAGCAAGCACTAAAAGCTGCCGAAGCCATCCGCACCTCAGCAAAACCAGATCCACGACCCTATGTGCTATTGAAGCTCGTGCTCGAGACAGCGATGAAAAAAGGCGAAGTTCTGAGCCTGATGACCAATCATCTTGAGCTTGAAGATACAACCGCACCATATATCCACATTCGATACCCTGGATCGCGCAGTGAGTATCGTTACAAGGAACGTAAAATCCCCGTTTCTGCTGAGTGGGTTGAAGCCTATCAGGACTACGCCACGCGCTACGAGATTAAGGATCAGGTTTTTCCCTGGTCACAACGCCGCTTGGAGTATCTGCTCGAAGATATCACCAAGGCTGCCAAACTCGAAAAGCATATTTCGTTTGACATGTGTCGCTGGACGAGCATCCTCTTCGATTTGATCGATGGGGTCGAAACCGACAAAATTCGTCAGAAATATGGCAGTTCAAAAATCCAATGGCGCGAAGTCTACACCAAGCTCCGCCAATTAGCGAAAGATCAAGGTTACGACCTGGATCGCTTACCTGGCTTCAGGAAGCTCTAATATTCGCCCGTAACAAAGCAGGTACAATGCCATACTCAACTCCAAAAAAACGCAAGTCAGTTCTTCCGTTCGTCTTGATTTTGCTACTCATTGCTGCTGTTCTTGTTGCAGTTTCAGCACTTAGTCTCAACAAAATCCGGGAAGGCGAACCCGGTTTTATCTCAAATCTTTGGGGAAATGAGCAAGCAACAACTGATGACCCCTATCTTACAAGCAATCCGAGTGCCCTTGCCATACCCCCTTACGTTAAAACTATTTTGTTCATGGGCTCCGATTACACCCCTGAGTCTGGCTACCGTACAGACGTGATGTTGCTGGCGGCTTTCAACACAAAAACTGGCAAGGTTAATCTGATGTCATTCCCGCGCGACTTGTGGGTGACAATACCAGGATGGATGGACCAACGCCTCAATACAGCCCAGCCGTACGGCGGAAACCAACTCCTTGGAGACACATTGGCCTACAATTTTGGCTTCAGACCAGACCATTTTGCACTTGTGAATTTTGATGGTTTTCAGAACATCATCCGTGAACTTGGCGGGATTGACGTAGAAGTTACTGAACGGATGGAAGACGCTTGTGGTCAAGGAGATGCTGATTGGTGCGTGGTTGAACCAGGAATTGAAACTATGGATGAGTTTTATGCCATGTGGTACGTACGCGCCCGCAAGAACAGCACCGACTTTGATCGCACCCGCAGAGCACAGGAAGTCATCCAGGCGATGGTTAGGAAGGCTCTTTCCCCAACGCGTCTCCTCAAACTACCCGATCTCATCAAAGTCGTCGAAGAAAACGTCGAGATGGATTTCAAGTTAACAGATCTTTGGATTTACGCCTTACCACTTTCAAAATATTTCCAGGATGACCTGATCACCACCTACCGCTTGTCCTATAACGAAGCAGCAGGTTTCACCACGGATGGTGGAGCCCAAGTTCTGGCACCCAACATTCCAGCAATTCAGGAAATTTTGAAGCAAGTCTACTGGATTAACCAATAGCATGTTCCGCCCAGAGGTGTAATACCGGTGCATCGCTGTCAATAAGGCGATATTCATGCTCAATGCGCAGCCCAACCACCCATACGATTGAGTCCCCCACTGTTACCAAAGGCCATTTCTCCCTGGCGGGTTGGGGGATTTTTTGATTAATAAAAAGGTCACTCAGTTTCTGCCGACCAGTAGTCATGCCAAGCGGTGCGAAGGCTTCACCCACTGTTGGCAGCCGAACAATCAGAGCTTGATCAGGTTTCGAAGAATTAACCCAAGCATGCAGCGGGTTGTGCTTGACCACTTCATCTAATTCGTCGTATTGTTCGCGGTCAATCACTTGGCGATGCAATACCCATCCTTCGGCCAGTTGAAAAGAGGAATCTGCTTCCCAGAGATCCGCGGAATGTGGCATCAATTGCGGGTACCCAGTAAGAATGGGGCCATTTACAGCTGACAGGATTTGTATTTGTTGGCCCACGCACCACAAGGCAAGGTTATCAGTGAGAGGTAAGTATGTCTGACCTTCTTCAATTGCTCCAAGCATGATTTGAAGCAACTCATAGCTAAAATTACGCTGTTCCGGAGCTGTGAGTTTCATGGCATGCCTGATTACCCGACCTTGCAGGGGTTTAGCCAATTTAAGAAATCTGTCGCGTCTCAACAACACACCATCCGGAGTGTAATCTTCCAGGCAGTCTTCGAAAGCTGTTTGGTCTAAATTGAACAGCAATGAATGATCGGCTTGGATTGCGGCGACATTTCTTAAAATGGTTGTTCTAAAATTCGGGTTGTAAGTCTCAAGCACTGGGATCAGCTCGTTGCGCAATCGGTTGCGGGAGGCTTCGTTTTGTTGGTTGGTCTCATCTTCCATGTAATCCAAGCCATGCTCCGCACAATAACTAAGAATTTCTGCCTTGTTGACCTCCAACAAAGGCCGAAAAATGGGTATCTTAGCGTCGAAATTTTTGAGTACCCCATTGTAGGGCATACCCGACAACCCGTCCAAGCCACTGCCCCTCAGGAAGTGCATCAGAATGGTCTCTACCTGGTCATCGGCGTGATGAGCTGTAACCACCGCCTGCGCGCCATGTTGACGCGCTAAACCAAACAGGAAGTTATAACGCGCGCGACGGGCGGCTTCTTCAACCCCAATCCCCCATTCTTCAGCCAGCACATGCACCTCAGCTCCGCCTAATTCAAATGGCAAGCCTGACTTTCGGCAGAGTGCCTCAACAAATTGGGTGTCTCTCAACGCATTCAAACGCAGATGGTGGTTGAAATGCCCGACGATCATTCGGGCACCAATGTCCTTTAGCAAGTGTAATAACGCGATGCTATCCACCCCACCTGACACCCCCACTACCAGTGGTTTTGAAGCATCCCAGTGACATTTGATTTCCAGCGCGTTCACGATCGATTCTGTTAGCATGGCAAGATTATAGCATCCGAGTAAGCCAAATGTGGCATATGGGACACAAGGAACCGGCTCTGATGATGTATACTTTTACGCATGAGACCTTATGTGATTGGGTTGACAGGCAACATCGCCTCAGGCAAGAGTGTGGTCAGGCAATATCTCGAAAATGCTGGCGCCCTCACCCTTGACGCAGATCTGATCGCTCAGGACACCTACCTCCCCGGTCAACCCGCCTGGCAACCGATTCTTGATCGTTTCGGTGAAGACTTGCGTGGCTTGGACGGACAAATCAATCGCAGCCGGCTCGGACGAATTGTCTTTAGTGATCCTCAAGCACTCGCAGATCTTGAAAGGATCGTGCATCCGTTCGTATGGCACTGTCTGGACGAACTGCTTAATCAAGCAAAAACACCTATTGTTGTAGTGGAAGCGATCAAGTTGGTCAATTCACACTTTGCCGATGATTGCGACGAAATTTGGGTCACAACTTCTCCACAGGAAGTTCGCGTAAGGCGCCTGATGGAAACCCGTGGGCTGAGCGAACAAGAAGCCCTTACCAGAGTTGAAAGCCAGGAGCCAGAAGCGGAAAAAATCTTGCATGCCACCCGATTGGTCGCAACTCATGGCACCTTTCGACAGGTTTACGAACAAGTTGATGCTCATCTCACTGAGATCAAAAGAGAAAGAGACATCCGCTTCGTTCAAGACTCAAGCTGGCAAGTGATCTCTCCAAACCAATTCGACTCAGTATATGACGTCCTGCACGAGACGCTTTCAAACATCGAAACCCCTGACGACATCTACCGCTTGCTGAGCCAATCGAGTTTGATCAGCAACGGTGAATTGTTGGTTTTATATGATAACCTGCACTTCCTCACTCTGTTGCATCGGGTAATACCACGCAAGACAACCCTGGATCAAAAAAGAGCAGTGGTAACGGAGCTTGAACGCATTGCCTCTCTGCATCTAAGCAAAACAATGGTTTTTAAACAACTTTGGCTGACCCCGCAAGAGGCCAAAGCGCTGGCATTTGAGCCTGGTGACTCCAACCCATCCGGAACAGCAGGTTTTATTTATCGCGATGTTCTACGCCGACGAGGTCTGATGCCGGGCGAGGTCTATCGAAAGTCTGTTTAGCTATGTTTTTTTTTGCAGACTTGCTAAGTTATTGGAACGACAAACACAGAGCGGTTATACTTAACAATAATCTTCGTATAGGCTATTCAACATGCAAGAACTTTTTGACAATTTAGTCTTCATTTTCCAGCGTTTTACCTGGGCAAGCGTTCTGGACATCGTTCTGGTAACGATCGTTTTTGGGTTGGTTTTGTACCTGCTCAGAGACACCGAAGCCTTCACCTTGTTAAGAGGTGTGTTTGTTGTGGTTGTATTGGTAATTCTGCTGACCACCATTGTCAGCTTGCCTGCCTTCGCTTGGCTGGTTAAATCGGTTACCCCCACGTTGTTATTGGCGATTCCGGTCATTTTTGCTCCCGAACTCCGCCGTGCACTTGAACGCGTAGGTCGATTTGGTGAGGTTGGCTTACTCAACCGACGTCGCACCACCCAAGCTACCCTGAAGATCGAGCACTCCCTGACCGCAATTACTCAAGCTGCGATGCAACTCTCTGAACGCCGCCACGGCGCTCTGATCGTGCTTAAGCGCTTCGAATTTCTCGAACAGTATTACAAGAATGGTGTCTTGCTTGACGCAGAAATTACTCCTCAATTATTAATGCAAATTTTCTACCCGAATACACCGCTGCACGACGGAGCTGTTATTGTTGAAGGCGATCGCGTCAAAGCTGCCTCGTGTGTAATGCCCCTTTCTTCAAGTGGCGTTCTCAATAGCTTGCCAGAGCGATCAGTCGGCCTTAGGCATCGGGCTGCTTTGGGTATCAGCGAAGTCAGTGACGCTATTGCTATAGTCGTTTCTGAAGAAACCGGCACGGTATCGATCGCCCATCGCGGTCGCCTGATCCGAAGGCTCGACAAAGAACGCTTAATGAACAGCATGCGCGCGTTTATGGCCATCGAAGACAGCGAAACACGTCAATCCGGGAAATCTGATAAAGCTGCTGTCCGGGAAGAGCGCAAGGTGACCAAATGAAATTCTTGCGCGCTGTGATTCGTTTCATGCCAACACTCGTCATCGCTCTAATCCTGTCGCTGATTGTTTGGGTGGTGGCAGTCTCAACAACCGACCCAAACTCAGAAGTAACCTACGTGAACCCTGTCACAGTCAAGCTACTGGGTCTCGATCCGGAACTTGTGCAAACAGGTCAGGTAACTACTCAAGTGAGCATTACGGTAAACGCACCACAATCTGTCCATCAGCGACTCGAGAATGACCCTTCTCTCATTCAAGCGGTCGTGAATTTGTCTGGGCTTGAAGCTGGGACGCACGAACTGAAACCAGATATCTCAATTAATGAAAGACCGACAAAAATCACTCGAGTATCACCTGAAACTCTGACCTATACTCTCGAAAATCTGGTGACCCGAACCTTCGATATTGAACTACGCCAGACCGGGATGCTTGGTATTGGTTTCGAGGCGCAAACCTTGAAACCTGAAGCCACCCAAGTGCAGGTGACCGGTCCTGAGAGCCTGGTGACACGCATTACGCATGTCATCGGTCAGGTGAGTATGACCAATCTGGTTGCTACAACAACCCAAGTAATCGAACTTGATCCATTGGACTCACGAGGCAATGAGGTAAGCGGTGTAAACTTAAATCCGTTACGTGTCTCAGTGACAGTGCCCATACGGCAACTGGCTAATTATCGCAATGTCGTAGTGAACATTGTCACTACCGGACAAATCGCGCGAGGCTATTTTTTAACCGGTATTTCCGCCAACCCTCCCAGCATTTCCATCTACGGTACAGATCCTGAGGCTGCCCAGAGCATGCCGGAATATATTGAAACCATACCGCTCGATTTAACAGGACAGAGCAGCTCATTCGAGACCAAAGTTAGCTTCAACATTCCTGAAGGTATTGACGTGGTTGGAAATCAGGAAATCACCATTTCTGTTGGCATTGCCCCACGCATGGATACCATCCAGGTACTGGACATCCCGGTCCTGGCATTAAATCTGCCCGCTGGTACGAAGGTCTCTTTCTCCCCAGCACTGGTGGATATCTACGTTTCGGGTCCAATGATCCTGCTCGAGAAGATTTCCAGTGGTAGCGTTAAAATCACCATCGACCTGGCAGGCATGACCCCTGGCACTTACCAATTGCCACCGGTTGTCACCATTGATGATGTCAATATCAGGCTGGATTCGGTGACACCTGCTTCGGTTGAAGTCAGAATCACCCAATAATTACCTGCAAAATTTAAGGAGTCTGTCATGAAAAAACCCGTCATCGTGCTCGTCGGCCGCCCAAACGTCGGCAAGAGCACCCTTTTCAATCGCCTGGTTGGTGAACGCCTCGCCATCACGGATGATGTCCCTGGAACAACGCGCGATCGCCTGGTTGCTGAAGGGGATTGGGCCGGCTACGATTTTTTTGTGGTTGATACCGGCGGCATCGACCCCAGCAAGCAGCACACGCAAGAACCACTCTCCATCGGTTCAAAAGATTTCGTAAATGAAATCCGTTCCCAGGCGGAAGTCGCCATGGAAGAAGCCGATGTAATCTTCTTCCTGGTGGATGCCCAGACCGGTGTCACCCAAGCAGATATAGAGATTGAACAGATCCTGCGGCGCAGGCAGACCCGGGTCAACGGTGAGCTCTACCCACCAATTTTGCTGGTAGCAAACAAAGCAGATAGCGACACAACCCGACTTAATGCGATGGATTTTTACTCACTTGGTCACGGTGATCCCTACCCGATTTCCGCCATCCACGGCACTGGCACGGGTGATTTACTTGATGCCGCGGTGAAGCTGTTCCCTGCAAGAGTGGATGAAGACCTCGAGGACAAATCGGTCAAGGTGGCTATCGTCGGCAAACCTAACGCAGGCAAATCGAGCCTTTTGAATAAATTGGTCGGCAAAGAACGCTCCATCGTCTCAAACATCCCAGGGACAACACGAGACGCTATCGACACCACCATCAGTTTCGAAGGTAAAGACATCACGCTGATTGACACGGCAGGCATCCGTAAACGCGGTACCATCATCCCAGGTGTGGAGAAGTTCTCGGTACTGCGAGCCATGCAAGCCATCGAGCGCTGCCATGTGGCTCTCTTGGTGATCGATGCCACTACAGGCATCACCGCTCAGGATGAGCACATCGCCGGGTACATTCAGGAAGCTCGCAAGAGCGTCATCCTGGTCGTCAATAAATGGGATCTGGTAGAAAAAGACAACTCAACCAGTGCTGCTTTTGAAGATACAGTCCGCCGACAGCTTAACTTCTTGCCTTACATCCCAATCATGTTTATCTCTGCTGAGACTGGACAGCGGGTTCATCAGCTCTTGCCTCTGGTTCTACAGGTGCAGCAACAACGGCTGCTAAAAATCGGGACTGGACCGTTGAACCGCATTCTCCAGGAAGCCCAGGACTTACACCAGGCACCTGCTGGCACGGGCAAGCCGTTTCGCATTTATTATGGGACGCAAGTGCGCGTTGACCCGCCAACTTTCATGTTCTACTGCAATTATCCTGAACTGGGGCACTTTACCTACCTGCGGTTCCTTGAGAACCAAATTCGTAAGGAATTCCCTTTCACGGGTACACCCATCCGGCTGGTACTTAAAAAGCGTGAACGCGAAGAACGAGAAAACTGAGAAAGTGGTAAGATAAGCCGGTTGTAACCAACAGAAAGCGATAATAATTGGATCAGTTAACTCCTCAATCTACTCAGGACCCTATTCAAACTACAAATGCCTCCAAATCAAAAGAGGGGAAAGGTGTGCTGGCAGAATTGTTCGAAACGATTTTGTTGGCGGTGCTCATCTTTGTGGTTATCAACACCATCACAATCAGGGTCACGGTAATCAATTACAGTATGCGCCCCACCTTGGACCAGGGATACTACTTGCTGGTCAATCGCCTGGCTTATCGCTTTGGCGAACCCAAGCGCGGCGAAATTGTCATCTTCCATCATAACGGAGACAACACCGAAGATTACATCAAGCGCATGATTGGCTTACCAGGTGACCGGGTAGTCATTACTGACGGCATGGTTAGTGTGAACGGACAGATCATTGAAGAACCATATCGAGCCGATCAAGGTCACAGCAATGGCGAATGGATTGTTCCTGAAGACCAATACTTTGTCCTTGGCGATAATCGCAATCATTCCTCTGACTCACGCGACTGGGGTTTTGTAAACAAAGAGTGGATGGTGGGAAAAGCCTTATTGGTTTATTGGCCCTTCAATCAGGCAAGGTTATTGGTTACACCTGATCTGGTTCAATCCGTGAACCAATCAAATGTTAACAATAATCAAATCCTTCAACCCTATTATTGAGGACACAAAGTTAGGATTATCCGTATAATTGAGTAAAATGAGAAATGCCCTACCACTTGATCCTGAAACATGTCCGCGTTGCTTTGTTGGACGCATCCAAAGCGTTAAAGTCGTTCTTTCAAGGGCTGTCAATGGCCAGATGCTCAGCGTACCGGATTTTCCGGCATGGGAATGTGATGTCTGCCATGCTTTCATGTACGACCCAAAAGCCTTGTTGGAGTTGCATCAGGTGTTGACCGACCAATCGAGCTATCGCCAACCCAAACTTCGCCGTACATCAAAAACGTCGACCGTAAAAAAATCTCTCAAACCCACCACGCTTTCATAAGCTCTCGCTGACCGCTTCACTGTAGGAACATTGTCAGATTCTGCTAATATCGTTGCATTTCGCAGCGGGTGATGCTATTATTTTAGTAACCGAATTTATTTATTATCATTTATTTGGTACTTTAAAAAGGAGTTATTTATATGAATGCTGTCCTTATTTCTCGGATTATTGGACTCGTTATTTTTACAACTATTGGTTTTTTTTCTGACCCACCGATCAATCAGTATTTATTGAACGTCTGGCCACAATCCTCTTCAATCAATCCTACACTTGCTACCACTATCATTGTTGTGATTTTTGGTTTGATTGGGTTTGTGATTACTCCCTACATAACGGTCAAGCCCGCTCAAGCCTTGCGTAAGCTTCTGGGTAAAGCGGAACCTCAAGAGTTGTTTGGTGGAATCATTGGTCTGACGATTGGTTTGATCATTGCTGCGCTCTTGGCTTTTCCACTCTCCTTGCTCCCTGACCCAGTTGGGCAAATTTTACCCTTCCTGGGAGTGCTGCTGTTCGGCTACCTCGGTATCGTGTTGTTCACTACCAAAGGCGAAGAGCTTTCGTCATTTCTAAAAGGTGTTACCCAGCGCAAAACCAGCAAGTCTCCTGCATCAGAACCCGAACGACGAATCCTGGTGGATACCAGCTCAATCATCGATGGCCGTATTGCAGACATTGCAAAAACTGGCTTCCTGGGCGGTACGTTGGTAGTGCCACGCTTTGTGCTTAACGAACTGCAATACGTGTCGGATTCTTCCGACAGTTTGCGCCGTGCGCGTGGTCGTCGTGGCATTGATGTATTGTCTGAATTGCAATCGAACCACTCTATCCCGGTCGTCATCAGTGATATTGACGTCGAAGGCGTAAAGGAAGTCGATGAACGTTTGGTCGTCTTAGCCCGCCAAATGCACGCTCCCATCCTTACTAACGATTACAACCTCAATCGAGTGGCTGAGATCCAGGGAGTTCAGATCTTAAACATCAATGATCTTGCCAATGCAGTCAAGGTGGTTATTCTACCTGGGGAGACCTTCAACATCCAGGTGATCCAGGAAGGCAAGGAGTTTAACCAAGGCGTCGGTTACATGGACGACGGCACCATGGTTGTGATCGAGAATGGCCAGCGATATCTCAACAATAACATCGACGTCACCGTGACAAAAATCCTTCAAACTTCAGCCGGTCGTATGATCTTCGCCAAGCCAGAATAATCAGGAGCTTCTCATGACACTCCGCATCTACAATACTTTAACCAGAACTAAAGATGATTTCACTACCATCGAACCTGGCAAGATACGCATGTATGTGTGTGGTCCTACCGTTTACGCGGAAGCGCACATAGGACATGCCATGTCCGCGCTGGTGTTTGATATCGTGCGCCGCTACCTGGAATGGTCTGGCTACGAAGTCAATTACGTGATGAATTACACCGATGTTGACGACAAGATCATCAACAAGGCCAACCAATTGGGAGAAGACCCGTTTTCCCTGGCCCAGCGGTACATCGACGATTACGCTCAGAACCTTCAGGACCTGAATGTAAAGCCGGCTACGTTCAATCCACGAGCCACCCAGGAAATGGAATATATCCAAAACATGATCGCCCGTTTGATCGAGGCAGATAGTGCCTATGTCATCGACGGTGATGTGTACTATCGTGTGGCAGCTGACAAAAACTACGGTCAGCTTTCCGGACGCAAGCTGGAAGACATGAACGCTGGCTCCCGCATCCAGGTGGATGATCGCAAAGAGAATCCGATGGATTTTGCCCTATGGAAATCTACTAAACCTGGTGAACCAGCCTGGGACAGTCCCTGGGGAAAAGGCCGACCGGGTTGGCATATTGAATGCTCAGCGATGAATTACCACCATCTGGGTGAACAAATCGACATTCACGGCGGTGGCAATGACCTGATTTTTCCCCACCACGAAAACGAGATCGCCCAGACTGAAGCGCTTACTCACAAACGCTTCGCCACCATTTGGATGCACAATGGCATGTTAACGTTGAAGAACGAAAAAATGTCCAAATCTCTGGGCAATATCATCAGCATCAAAGAATTCTTGTCGCAACATCCTGCTGACGTCATGCGACTACTGGTGCTCAGCGGCTCCTACCGCGGTCCGTTGGTTTACGGCGAAGAGGTTCTGACGCAGTCCGAGCAAGTGATCAAACGCCTGCTCAGCGATAAAAAACCTGCCCTTCCCGGGGCAAAAGGACTCAAAGAAGAGATTGCCACGACCCTCAAAGAATTTGCCACTCATAGTTTTGAAACTTTCAAGACCAGCATGGATGATGACTTCAACACCGCTGGTGCTCTCGCAGCGATTTTCGAGTTGGTCAAATCCATCAATCAGGCTCGGGCAGATGGCGCGACCGCTGAACAGCTCGCACCTGCATTAAAAGTATTCAACGATCTCACTGGCGTTTTGGGTCTCAAATTGGACGATCAATCCATGTTCCAAACCGATTCAAACGCAGACGCGTTCATTGATTTACTGGTTCAGCTACGCACAGACTTGCGAACTGAAAAGAATTGGGCAATGTCAGATAAGGTACGAAATGGCCTCAAATCTTTGGGGGTGGTCATTGAGGATAGCAAAGAGGGTTCAACCTGGAGTTGGGAGCAATCATGAAAGAATGGATTACTGGACGTAACCCGATTTATGAAGTGTTGCGAGCAAAACGTCGCCAGGCTTCGCGTCTCGTGTTGGCTCGCGGAATTCGTATCGAGGGGCAGCTTTCTCAAATTCTACAGATGGCGCGTGAGCGCAAGCTGATCATCGAAGAAACCCCTCGTGACGGTCTTGATCCCTTGGGCTACAACCACCAGGGGGTTGCGCTTGAGTGCAGCAGTTACC
>JBASOE010000090.1:0-31059 GCA_049657925.1 Anaerolineaceae bacterium | reverse complement strand
CATCTGTGTTGGTTCAGAAATTGCCTTGTCTAAAATTAATTTATTATAACCATCCTTGATGACCTTGGCTATTAATTCGCGTCTTTTTTCAAGGAATTGGTTGTATTCCATGAACTCCCAATTTTGTGGAAGTGCGTGCCAATAATACATCTTCTTTAATGCATCCTTATCGTCAGGCTTTAAGGCTGGCAAGTAATCTTTTGGTGATTGTTCAGCGATTTTGATATTTTCAGCATACTCAACATAAGCATAGTTGGCAATTTGATTTGTTTCACGAAGATCTGTAATATTTAATCTTGCCAGATAACCTTTTGGGAAAAGATGGTGACGCTCAGCAGCAGATTTCATCCCGATCACGGATGGATCAAGTAAATCCGAAATCTTTAGATCAGAGAATAAAGCATTGGCGTTTAATAGCACTAATGCAGCGTTGTAGGCAAATAACGATGGGCTACGTGGTGAGGAAGTTGCTAATGCGTTTGGCAATGAAATGTTCCAATAATCTTCAGTCAATTCAAGACGGCATATATTTTGCAAAATTTGCAAAAATTCCTCACCTTCTTTGACTGATCTGAAACGAGCCAGGTCAGATTCCATGGCTGATTCAGAGGACCCTGTGTACCTACCCGTAATACTTGCCATAAAGAACCATTGGGCAATAACTTTTCGTAACTTATAACCGCTGAGCCCATATTCGGTCCTGCCAATTAAAAAAAACACATATGTATAGAGCAAGTTGGCTTGGGAACTGATTTCTCTTCCGCTAACAAAACCAGCTGCTCTAATACTCTTCATGTATTCATGCCAATATGTCAGGTTTAATGCCTTTTCTTGAGCTGCTTTTAATTTGTCAAATTGCTCAACTCTCCGCTCTTCACTATATTGTTCAGTATCCAGGTCTTTACCACGTAGGATCGAATAGATGTATTGAAGTCTGGCTCTCTTAAACGCCAAACCAACACTAACCCTGAGGAGTTGGTCAGGAGACGGTTTGATGTAGTGGTTGTAAGATGAAGGTTTGCCAGTAGATGGCGCTTTGGCATGCTTGCAAAATTCTTCAAGTTGTGTCCGTCCTTCATCCCAAAAAACAGACATCAAGGTCAGAATAAAATCAGCTTGATTTAGAGGTGTTCCTTTACTGTTAATTCGAACAAACACATCTGCAACTTTTTCTTCGGAAATCTCTTTTGAGAGTTCCAAGGCTGTGAGAGGAAATGATTTTAACGAATACAGATTAGTAATTGATTGCTTGATTTTTCGGTCTTCTTCAACTGAAACTTCATGAGTTTCCCTTAATCCAGCCATGTATTCATCAACTAACCTAAACAAATCCCAGTTTTCACCCCAAATGATTGAAATATCAGGAATGTAAGATTTGTCTTTAATAATGGCTGCGTCAGAAACTTCAAATTTTTCTTGTAGCGGGTCAAAGGCTATCCGAATTTTCTCTCGAGAAAAATTTTCTCTGATAACTTCAATTCCTTTAATAACGGAATAAAGCGACGTTAGTCGTTGTTGTCCATCAACGATTAACAAATTTGGAGTTTTTTGTTTCCTGTCGATACCAATAACACTCGTATCATCTGTCGAGCCGTTTCTCCAAAAAAGAAGATAACCAACAGGATAACCCTTATACATTGAATCAAAAAGATCTCTTACTTTTGCATTTTTCCAGACAAAAGGACGTTGAATATCAGGCAAACCGATTACACCTAATTCGATATCGTTAATCAATGAATCCACATTGTATGTTACTTGGGTAAAAACCGTATCGCCCATTACTCTCCCTTGTTGCGTATAAATTGCTTTGTCTATATATACCACAATAGCGACAGGTCAAACGTAAGGCACGTTCCCAACTCGCCAAAGCTAACCTGACCCAAATCCCACTCAATAAAATAGAACATAAGTGCGATAACAGAATCGCTATGATTAGAATCCAAGCAGCTTCGCAAACTCAGGATGACGCGGTAATTTTAGTGCACTACACCTTTCCCTTACCTTTGACCTGGATTGCCCTGAAGTATAATCAGACCGTTAAACTACAACGAGGAAAACACTATGCCGAACACACCGCTTGATTTTCAATCCATGATTTTTGCCCTTCAGACTTACTGGGCGGGGCAGGGCTGCCTGATCTCGGAGCCTTATTACTCCCAGGTTGGCGCGGGCACGATGAACCCGGCCACTTATCTGCGCGTGCTCGGCCCCGAACCCTGGAAAGTTGGTTATGTGGAACCTTCGGTTCGCCCGGACGACGGACGCTACGGCATCAACCCCAACCGCCTTCAGCAGCACCACCAATTCCAGGTCGTCCTCAAACCCGACCCGGGCAATCCGCAGGAACTCTATCTGAAATCACTTGAGGCCATCGGCATCCATCCGCACGAGCACGACATCCGCTTCGTGGAGGATAACTGGGAATCCCCCGCTCTTTCTGCCTGGGGATTGGGTTGGGAAGTCTGGCTGGACGGGCAGGAGATCACCCAATTCACTTACTTCCAACAAGCGGGCGGCATTGTTTTGGAGGTGCCTGCGGTTGAGATCACCTACGGTCTTGAACGCGTTGCCATGACTTTGCAAAGGGTCAACCACTTCACCAAGATCCGCTGGAATGGCGAACGCACCTTTGGCGATCTGTTCCAGGTGGCCGAGCGCGAACACTCGACCTACTACTACGAGGTTGCTGACGTGGAGCGCATGCACGCCATGTTTGACATGCTCACCCAGGAAGCCAACCTGGCGCTCGAGAAAAAGCTGGTTTTGCCGGCTTACGACAACGTCATCAAGTCCTCGCACACCTTCAATATTCTGGACGCGCGCGGCGCGGTGGGTTTCACCGAGCGGCAAGGCTTGTTCGGACGCATGCGCGATCTGTCGCGCCGCGTGGCGGAGGCTTACCTGCAACAGCGCGAAGAAATGGACTATCCCTGGATGAGCAGCGAACAGCCCTCACTGGCATTCGATACTCCCGCTTTACCGATTGTCTCTGAAGCGCGGGCGGATCTGCTGCTTGAGATTGGTACTGAAGAACTGCCAGTTGATGACCTCAGTGACGCCTTGACGCAGTTGAGAGTCTCGTTGAGCAAACTTCTGGAAGAGTTCCGTCTTAGCTACTCAAATCTTAACGTACAGGGCACCCCGCGCCGCTTGACCGCTTTGGTTAATGGCCTGGCGACCGGGCAAGCTGACCGCGTGGTGGAGGTAAAGGGTCCACCAGCCGACCGCGCTTTTGATGCTGAAGGCAAACCCACCAAGGTGGCCGAAGGCTTCGCGCGCAGTCGTAATTTGGCCGTTGAAGACCTGAAAGTCAAAGATAAATATGTGGTGGTTGAGTTGACAGAAGCCGGAAAGACCACCATGGCGCTCTTGGCCGAGGCATTACCCGGGCTTTACGCTGGCATCAAATTTAACAAAGCCATGCGCTGGAACGCCAGCGGCGTCAGCTTCTCGCGTCCCGTGCGCTGGTTGACCGCGCTATTGGGGAGTGAAGTCATTCCGTTCAATTTTGCCGGGGTTCAATCTGGACGAACGACACGCGGGATGCGATTCACGGCAGAGCCCGAACGCAAATTGCGCTCGACGGGCGATTATCTGCCCTATCTCGCCGACCAAGGCATCTTGTTACACCAAACCGAGCGGCGCGAACTGATCTGGCGAAAATCATTGGAACTGGCGGAGAAGGTTGGCGGCACACTGGCTGAAGACCCCGCGCTATTGGAAGAAGTCACCAATTTGGTCGAGAAACCTTTGCCACTGCTGGCAAGTTTCGACCCCCGCTATCTTGACTCGCTACCGTCTGAAGTGCTGATTGGGGTGATGAAGAAGCACCAACGTTACTTCCCGGTGCTCACAGTCGATGGCAAATTGACCAACTACTTCATCCTCGTGCGCAATGGCGATGGCCAAGGCAACGACCTGGTGGTGGATGGCAACCTTCAGGTAGTGTTGGCACGCTTCGCGGACGCCGAATTCTTTGTCAAATCCGATAGAACACACAAGCTGGAAGAATTCATCCCCAAGCTATCGCAACTCACTTTCCAAAAGCAACTGGGCTCGATGTTCGACAAAACTCAGCGCATTGTGACGATGACTGGCAAAATCGGAGAAAAGCTCGGACTATCGCTGGCTGAGCAAACAATCGCCGAGCGTGTTGCACAGTTGGCCAAGGCTGACCTGGCGACTGAAATGGTGGTTGAAATGACCGCGCTGCAAGGTGTGATAGGGCGCTACTATGCCAGCCTATCTGGAGAAACTCCGGAAGTAGCACAGGCAATCTTTGAACATTACCTGCCGCGCACGACCGAAGACGGTTTACCCGAGTCTAAATCCGCCTTAACCGTGGGCATTGCTGACCGGCTTGACTCCATCGCTGGTTTGTTCGCGGTTGGTCTGGCTCCGACTGGGAGCAAAGATCCTTTTGCCTTGCGCAGGACCGCGTTGGGACTTTGCCAGCTTTTGATCGGCAAAGGCGTTGATTTTAACCTGAAAAGAGGATTGGAACTGGCTGGCGCATATTTACCAGTTCCTTTCCCTGAAGAAAAACTGCAAGCCTGCCTGGACTTTATTGCTGGGCGGCTGAAGGGCTTGTTGTTGGATCGAGGTTTTCGCTTTGATGTGGTGGATGCGGTGCTCAAGACCCAGTCGGGCAACCCTTCCAGAGCAGCAGAGTATGCCAAAGTACTTACGGAATGGGTGGCGCAGGAAAATTGGAACGAGATTTTACCGGCTTACAGCCGCACGGTGCGCATCACCCGTGATCTCAAAGAAAAGTTTGTGGTGAACCCGGACTTATTCAAGGAGCCCGAAGAACTCGCCTTACTGAAAGCGGTTGAAGAGTCTGAACAGAGACTGGTGAGCGAGGGCACGCTCGATGCAGTGCTCACAGAAGTACAGGGTTTGGTCAGCACAATTAACGGCTTCTTCGACAAAGTGCTGGTTATGGCGGAGGATCCAGCGCTCAGGCAGTCGCGCCTGGGCTTATTGCAGCGCATTGCCGGACTGGTTAGCCCCTACGTTGATCTTTCCGCGTTGGAAGGATTTTAGGCCTTAAAAGTAGCTGGCAGACCCTGACAGAGACCTTGGTTATTTAAGTATGCTTTGGTAGGAAAAAGTGTTGAATTGTCAAATGGTGATGATCTGTTTGACTTTTTCGATGCCCTCAGCAAGCGTTGCACCGAGGTAGATCCCGCCTAACTCAGCGCGGATCTGCTCGTTTTGGTCGATGTACCTGCCCGCATAAGCGAATTTTGGCTTGCCGCGCAGCCCATTCAATGCCTGGGCAAAGCCTTTGAGCAAGTAAGCGGTGTTTTCTTGGGTCACGGTCAGGCAGATCAGTTTTGGTCTGACTGAGATCGAGTAGTCGATCAGGTCGTCGGTGGGCAAGTCTGGGCCGAGATATTCGACGAAGAACCCAGCCTGTCTGAGCAGCACCGAGAACATCAGTGGGCCAAGTTCGTGGGTCTCTTCCGGTCCTGCGCCAACCAGGATCAGCGCCCCTTCCTTGACCATCGGCAGGCTCTGCATAATTGACATGAGCTTGCCTTTTAGGTAAGAGGAAGCGAGATGTTCGGTAGCGATACGGATCTCACCGCGGTACCAGGCTTCGCCGAGCAGTTCGAGGGCAGGAGAAACGACCTCCTGAAAGATCGTCAGCAGGTCGAAGTACTTTTGGGTGTCGTCAAAAATGGCGTTGGCGCGCTGCTCGTTGGAAGCAACCATGGCGCCGAACATGATTTCAGCATAGTCACGGGCTGGACGGGGCGGCTTGAGACGCGGCGCTTCCTGTGTGATCGATTGGATGGTTTCAGGCCAGAGATCCTTGGCGCGGATTTGCTTGAATTGCTGCACAACCTGGCTGATGCTCATACCCGAATCGAGCTTACGCTGAACCCACATGAGTAGTTGGATGTCGCGCTCGGAATAGAGACGGTAGCCGTTGGGTAAGCGCACCGGAGTGAGCAGATCGTAGCGACGCTCCCAGGCGCGCAAGGTCACAGGCTTAATATTGGTGCGGGTTTGCACGGATTTGATGGTGAAAACTGGTTCCGTTGAGTAGGTGCCAATGGAGGTCATTTCAACCCTTCGAAAAGGTCGCGTTTGCGGGGTTGATCTGGTTTTGGTTCGGGAAAGGCTTGCATAAAGTGGTCGACCGGTCGCATTACCAAGCGCATCAGCAGGCTTTGCAGACCTGTACCGCGGGTGATGCCACTTTGGCTGGCATGGCAGGCCGCGGCCGCGCTTTGTTTGTCAGCGACGGCTTTGAAGTTGATGCGGGCATGGGTTGGAAAGCTCTGATCGGCAATATCTTGCAGGTTGATGTCGCCTTTGTCGCCAGACTTTTTTGGATCCTTACCACGCAGGCGCAGGGTCCACACCATGGCTTTGACAAGACCGTTTGGAATGATATGAAAGAAAAGCGCTTTGGGTTTCCTTTTGCCAAGATTTGAGGCGCGCACGTTGGCAAAGGCTCTGACTGTGGCTTCATGCACGCGGATGTGGTCGGGGTGGCGGTAACCACCGATCGGGTCGAAAGTGAGCACCACATCCGGTTGGACCTGTTTGATGACGCCGGCGATACGGTCAACCACTTCCTCAAGAGGCTGGTTGATCAAGGCGTTGGGGTGGGTATTGTCTGGCCAACCCAGCAAGCCAGAGTCGCGATAGCCCAGCTTGATGACTTCTTTCAAGCCCAAGTTCTCGGCCGAACAGGTGAGTTCAGAGGCTCGCAGATCTGCAACACTTTGCCCTTCGCTCAGGAAGCCTTCTGGTACTGTGCCGGCTTCACCCAGTGTGGCACAAACCAGATATACCTCGACCCCCTGTGAGGCGTAGAGCGCCAGGGTGCCTCCCATGCCAAAGGCTTCATCATCAGGATGCGCAAGCACCGCTAAGATGCGCCTGGGACTATCAGAGGATTGTTGTGTTGTTTTTGCCATGAATTTATTGATCGTTGAACTAACGATCTGCAAAAATTATAAGCGGTTCTGTTAACATTGGCAACCAAAATGGCGGATATTAATGATTCTTTGATCCTTAAAGGATAAATGTACAAAATTAGTCTTCAGGTTTTGAATTGGAGAAGAGATTTAGCCATTCCTCGATTTCATCTGCATTGTCAGATGCGACCTCTACCGGTCGCTTGGGCTCTTCAGCCAGTGCTACTTCGATGTCCTGGCCGAATTGGGAACTGGATACGATGGTAGCTCGGCGCTCCCGTCCGGCGGCTTGAACCTGTCGGTCAGAACTGACCAGAGTGACTAATTTGGCGGCTACTTTGTTTTTGGTAAGCGCTTCCATGATGGCGGTGTCAGCGGTTTTGCCAGTGGGGACAAAAACAGCCCGAACCGAACCATGTTTGCGTACACCATGCCTGCCAATGGGAGCCTGGTCGAAGAAGACCGTGATGCTGGCGCGTCTGATGCGTTGGAAGCGATTCAGCAGATCCAGTAACTTCGTTTCGTCATCCGGATCACTCAGGCTTAGCCCATGAATGTTGGGGATCAGGTTGTGGCCATCGATCAGATATTGCATTCATATATTTTATCTCAGTGAAACCCGGAGTGGTTTGGTTGGTAAAGAGCCTGTTTACTAATAACAACGGTGAAGCCATTGCATGATCTTGCGAGCAATTTGGCGGGAAGTCTTGCCAAGTTAGACAGAATGTGGTTTATTTATTTAAATCAGCACAGAATGGAGAAAATATGAACAACGTCTTCCCGTCCACCCATCCGCTCATGTCAACCAAGTTGACCTTGTTGCGAGACGTTAAAACCGAACCCAAGAAATTTCGTGAATTAGTGCGAGAAATAGCAATCATGCTGGCCGTCGAAGCCACCCAGGATCTAGCTGTCAGGCCGACGACTGTGCAAACCCCATTGATGGAAGCCCCCGGTTTT
Source organism: Anaerolineaceae bacterium (assembly GCA_049657925.1). GTDB lineage: Bacteria > Chloroflexota > Anaerolineae > Anaerolineales > Anaerolineaceae > Mesolinea. The sequence goes on along the minus strand of JBASOE010000090.1, from coordinate 23,161 downwards.
GATTTAATGGAACGGGTCGGGCTTGTGCCGATCCTGAGGTCTGGTTTGGGGATGGTGGAAGGCGTATGGGAGTTGATGCCTGGTGCCGAAGTGTGGCACATTGGTTTATACCGCGACGAACGCACGCTTAAACCAGTTTCTTATTACAACCGTTTGCCCGTCGAACCCACTGTTTCGGTATGCCTGATCCTGGATCCGATGTTGGCGACTGGAGGCTCAGCGGTCGCGACAGTCGACATCTTAAAAAAATGGGGAGTCAAAAAGATCAAATTCCTGGGTTTGATTGCCGCCCCAGAAGGCATCGAAGCGTTGCACAACGCTCATCCCGATGTGCCGATCCACATCGCGGTGATTGATGATCGTTTGAATGAGCACGGATATATCCTGCCTGGCCTTGGCGATGCTGGCGATCGTCAGTTTGGGACGTAATTGAGTTTTGCTTGCCAAGTTAGATCTTTGAATAATTGGCAAGTTTTTATGATTTAACGTGATAATAATCTGCCATTTGGTAGTTGCGAAGATGATATGGACGACTGATAGGGTGGGTTGACCTGATCTGATTGCTTTAATATTGTATGCTTTGGGCGGGTCAATACCCATCCACTTCGTGGTGGGCACCTACGGCGCCATTATATGAAGCTGCCATTAAAATCCTGATAGCAATTTCATATGAGGTAACGAAAGAATTTCTGTCGTTGTAGGGTGGCGTCGGACCCATTAACTACAAGATATTCCACTTTACCTCAATTCAGAGGTCCGACCCGCCATTAACGAATGCCAAGACTTAATTTGCATTTTGGGAGGTGATAACAAGCATGTTCGCAATGCGGCGGTCGATTTTGCCCATGGGGAAGTCTGCTAGTTGTTCGGGATGGACCCACCTGAGCGTTTCTGACTCGCTGAGATTCTCACCCGGTTCCAATCGACAGAAGTAGGCGTGAACAGTGACCTTAAAATGCGTATAGGCGTGCGAATAGACGCCAAGTTGGTCGCCGACCACCACTTTCAACGCCAATTCTTCCATCAGTTCACGCCGGATGCAGGCGGGTAAATCCTGGTCATCAGGCTCCAGTTTGCCCCCCGGGAACTCCCACAGACCGCCCAACAGACCCTTTTGAGGACGTTTTGAGAGCAAAATGAATGGGTCTTGAAAAACTTACCCCCGCACCGACAACCCAGTGCGGAATCGGGGCTTTTTGGCGCTTGACGGGTAAACTATGCTGCGTTCCGAAGGCAAAGGCCTGGCAGTCGGGTTGGATTGGGCACCGATCACAAAGCGGGTATTGAGGCGTGCAAATGGCGCTGCCCAAGTCCATCAACGCTTGATTGAAATCCCCAGACCTGCTTTCGGGTAAGGCAGTCTCTGCGAAGCGCCACAGGAGTTTATCGCTGCTTGTCGTGCCGAGAGGTTCAGATGAATTGGTCACTCGGGCGTAGACGCGGCGGATGTTGCCATCCAGAGCGGGTTGTTTCTGATCAAAGGCAATTGAGAGGATCGCCCCTGCGGTGTAGCGCCCAATACCCGGCAAGCTGAGAAGTGTCTCCAAATCTGACGGGAGAATCCCCGCAAATTTGGCAACCACCAGTTGAGCAGCCTGATGCAGATGACGGGCGCGGCTATAGTAACCCAGCCCTTCCCAGAGCTGCAACACTTCAGTTTGGTTGGCAGCACCAAGGCTGTCGAGGGTGGGGAAGCGCTGCATCCAACGCTCAAAATAGGGGATAACCGTATCGACCTGGGTTTGTTGAAGCATGACCTCGGAGACCCAGGTGCGATAGGGGTTGGGATGAGAACGCCAGGGCAGCACCCTGGCGTGTATGTCGTACCATGCCAGCAATCTGGCAGCAAGCGTATCACTCAAAACTGGAAATTTCCTTTAGCTCTGACGAGCTTGTACTCGAAGTTGTCAACATAATCTTCCAGTTGTGTTCGCAATTCGAACCATGCCTGACTGTCGAGCAGTTCCCGAGCTGTCGCCAGGTCGGGCAGTATGGCACCCACCAATATCTGCGGTTGTTCACCATATACTGTAACCCAGGCATCAGTCAGGTCGAGACCCATTTTGTTGGCTTTCGGTAAAAATTCACCGACTACGAAGCCAAAGTATTCCTGTTCTCTGCCTGGCTTGATGTCCCAGGTCATTAAGACCTTGATTTCCATGTTAGAGTGACATGAGCTTGGGGTCGAGTGCGATCACGTGGGTTTCTTCCTCTGTAAAGGTCTGGTTGCTCGGAATTTTGTAGATCTCCATGGTTTCGAGCGAAGTAATGCCCATTTCTTTGAGGAATTTTGCCAGTGGGTCGAGCGCGAGCTTGGAATAAGGGGTTTCGTAATGCATCGGGATGACGATATTGGGTTCGAGCATGCTGATAACTTCGGCAGCCTTGCTGGCGTTGAGTCCTCCGCCTTCCCCGACTGGGACGAGAGCAATATTAATGGTGCCCAACTCTTCAATATTTGACTGCGTGGGAACTGAGTTGATCTGACCCAGGTGGCAGACGGTAAGATTGCCATAATCAAACACATACAATGTATTGAGCAGGTCTTTGCTGTCTTTTTTGCTCGGCGTAGTCTGCATACCCGTAATAAAAACGCCGCCGATCTCGTATTCTCCGGGACCGGTGATCAGGTAAGGGTCACCTTTAACGACTGCGTGGTTATTATGTCCCAGATCGTTGCAGCTAACGGTCACCACTTCGGCTTTAAGTTTGAGCGGATTGTAGCCAACAATGCCTGAATCAAAAGGGTCAGTCACAACCGAGGCCATGCCTCGTTCGGTAATACGAAAACAGCTATGTCCATACCAAGTAATTTCCATTAAACCTCCATACCCTTCGTCAGAGGGGTATTTTTTTCACTTTCACAATTATAACAGGTCAGATTTTGTAGGAGAAAAACTTGACAAGGGTTAAATTTGAAGATTATAATATATTCGTAATATTCGGATAATTATGAAAAAGAAATTATGAAAAAGAAACTTACGCACCGCCAGTTACAATTTTTAGGCCAATTCTTTGAAATCTATCGAGAAATGGATCAGTCTGTACATTATGCGATAGTGGCTGAACGACTTGGAATTGGAAAAATAACTGCGTATGAGATGCTGCGCCTATTAGAAGAAAAGGGACTCGTTCGCGCTGAATATCAGACGAATTTGGAAAGACACGGTCCAGGACGTTCCGCTGTCCTCTTCTATCCAACACAAGAAGCCACTAATCTGATCACCGCATTGGCAGGCGATGGAGTTAGTTTAGAGGATTGGCAAGTTGTCAAAGAACAAATCTTACAACAATTGCGAGAAGGAAAAGTTGGTGGATACGAAGAATTGCTCTCAAATCTTCTTGACAGAATTCCTGAAAGACGTTCACCGTTGATTGTTGTTACAGAATTGATCACAGCAGTGATTCTAATGCTTACGACGATTCAGGATGCGCCTGAAATCCGGGCATTGTTAGAGCGTCTTCAACAGATTGGGTTGCCCAAGAAAATCAGTTTAAGTGTAATGAGCGGAATCGCAATGCTGCTGTCAGTGATGGAACGAGCTAATCGACGGTATTCCACGATTCTTCTCTCACAATTCAGTCAATATGAAGATGCTCTCTCACGATTAAGCGAGGAGAGCCGGCGCCAGTTAAGTGAGTTCACACGCGAGGCAGTTCGCATTCTATCCAGTTAATTTTTTTTGATTATTATTTTCGTTAATTTCGGATTGGAGATTCTGTGCCCAAGATAGCAATATTGACAGACAGTACCGCAAACCTACCATTGGAGTGGGTTCAGAAAAATGAAATTGGAGTGATTCCAATAAAGATTCTTTGGGAAAATGAGAGTTTTCTTGATGGCATAGATATTACGTCAGAAGAGTTCTATGATCGATTGTCGCACACCAGATCTCTTCCGACGACCTCGCAACCATCAATCCAGGATTTTCTTCAGGCGTTTGAGAGTCTGGCTGAGGGATCAGATGGCATTGTTGTGCCTTTGATTTCCTCTGGCATCAGCGGTACAGTTGCCTCGGCTCAGGCTGCTGCGCGGCAATTTAGCCGGGTGCCGGTTGAGATCGTAGATACCCGTGTTACATCAACAGGGCAGGCAATGGTTGTGCTGGCCGCTGCTCATGCAGCTATGCAGGGGAAATCGCTTCAGGATGTAAGGCGGGCGGCGGATAATGTCGTTGAGCGCATGCATCTTTTATTTGCAGTGGACACTCTGGAATACTTACATCGCGGTGGACGGATAGGCGGGGCTACCCGCTACCTTGGCACGGCGCTCAATCTCAAGCCTATTCTCTATTTCGATTCAAACGGTAGGCTTGATGCCTTGGAACGTGTACGAACCAAAGCTAAGTCCTTACAACGCTTGATTTCTCTGGCGGAAGAGCAAGCCAATGGGCATCCCATCCATCTTGGCATCATCCACGCAAACGCGCTACAGGTAGCTCAGGAATTTCACGAGCAAATTACCCACCACCTCGAGTGTAAAGAAGTGTTCACTCTTGAGCTTAGTCCAGCCATTGGCGTCCACGTGGGACCGGGAACGATTGGGATTTCTTTTTTCACAGAGAATTAGTAGCTTGAGAAGGAGAATAATTTGCAATCCATGTTTGAACGAAGTATCTTGGCGGGAATGGGTCTACTCTCAATGACTGAAGCGATACCCCTCTATTCCATAGCCAGCCTAATTCTGGCCTTAGATGCTTTAGTCAGAACATGTGCTGAGCTTCAAATGGTTCAGCAGAAGGTGTTCACAACCCAAATATCGTATGGAGGTAAACGATGGTTTTAAATTCACATAAGAACAGATCAATAAAAAGTGGGGCTTTCAATGTGGGGCTAAATATTGCTGTGCAAACAGCGCCAATCCTATCAAAGTCAGCCCTTTTACGGCAAGGTGTGTTACAGACGGGGAGATTTGTTTCTTCCCGTATTCGTCCGGCCAAACCTTTATCATCCTCTCTTCCACCTGGAGTCCTGGCTGATCAAGCATCATTCGGAGAGGCTTTCATAAAAACCTTCGATCAGATACTCGCTCGTAGAATGTCTGAGGCAACATTGCGCTCGATCGCTCACAACCTGATACAAGGTGCGCTGGTTCAGGGAGGGGAACAATCAGCAGTCACTTCCTTCTTTCAAGAATTTGGAATGAATCCTCCCAGTACGATGGTTATTAGTCCTGGAAAGACCTGTAATTTGCAATGCGTAGGTTGTTATGCGAGTGCAGGACCTACAGCAGAGAAATTGGACTGGACTACCTTTGACCAGGTTGTTACCGAAGCAAAAACGCTTTGGGGAGTACGGTTTTTGGCGATTAGCGGGGGTGAACCTCTGGCGTACCGCTCAGAAGGAAAAGACCTGTTAGATATTGTTGAAAAACATCCAGATATGTTCTTCATGTTTTATACCAACGGAACCTTGATCGATGAAAAAACTGCCCAGCGCATGGCCGTCTTGGGAAATGTGACCCCGGCCATTTCGGTTGAGGGTTGGCGTGAACGAACCGATGAGCGGCGAGGCACCGGCGTTTTCGACAAGGTGCTTGGAGCGATGGAACAGTTACGCAAGGCAGGCGTATTCTTTGGTATTTCGTTAACCGCCACCCGGCACAATGTCGAAGAAATATTCTCAGATGAGTTCCTGGATTTCTTTTTCGAAGGACAGGGGGCGTTCTATGGTTGGTCTTTCCAATACATGCCGATCGGTCGTTCGTATACCCTGGATCTGATGCCAACCCCTGAACAACGGCTTTGGATGTGGAAGCGTTCATGGGAGATTGTCAGATCACGCAAAATATTCCTGGCTGATTTTTGGAATCATGCCACCATTTCTAATGGTTGTATCGCCGGTGGACGCGCACACGGCGGCGGATACATGTACATCGATTGGAATGGTGCTGTTTCGCCCTGTGTTTTTGTGCCCTACTCGCCCATTAATGTCAATGACATATTCGCAAATGGCGGGACTTTGAACAACATCTGGGCAAATCCTTTCTTTGCCGACATACGCGGCTGGCAGGAAAGTTATACAAAAGACAAAGGCAACTGGCTGGCGCCTTGTTTGAATCGAGATCATCATGACGTGTTAAGCCGTTTGATCGCCAAGCATGAGCCAGAGCCCATGGACGAAAGTGCCAGGTCAGCGCTGCTTGATCCAGATTACGGGAAAGGGTTGGAACATTACGGTGAACTGTACGGAAACCTGACCGAGACAACCTGGCATAAACAATATTTACAGGATTAACAACAAAGGAGCCACATGTCCAATGATCCTATCAATCAGGTAATCCCTCATCATCTTGCTATTATCATGGATGGTAATGGCCGATGGGCTCAGCAACGTGGACTTCTTAGGATTGCTGGACATCAGGAGGGCGTGCAAACGGTCAAGAGGACTGTTGAAGACTGTGTCGGATCCGAGATTCGGATATTGACTTTATATACATTCTCTACCGAAAACTGGAGTCGTCCAAGGATAGAGGTTGATTTCTTGATGCGGTTGGTTGAAGAGTACTTAATGCGGGAATTACCCGACTTACAACGCAATGGTGTCCGTTTGCAACACATGGGGAACCGGGAAGGGCTTCCTGGCTCGTTGTTGGCTGTTTTGGACAAAGCAGCCCTGCAAACAAAGGAGAATTCTCGCTTGATCTTAAATTTAGCCCTTAATTATGGTGGGCGGACAGAAATTGTAGACGCTATGAAAGCAATTATTGCGGATCATCAAAGAGGGGACTTGGAAGTTTCCGAAATTGATGAAAATGTATTTTCGCATTATCTGTATTGTTCGAATATACCGGATGTCGATCTGGTCGTGCGTACGGGTGGTGAATGGCGGCTGAGCAATTTCCTCCTCTGGCGTGCAGCGAACGCTGTTTTCCTGAGTATGCCGGTTCTCTGGCCAGATTTTCGCAAAGAACATCTTCAGGAAGCGATTGGTGTCTATGCCAAACAAATGACGGGTTGCCATGATAGCGTATAACAGACCTTCGGTCGGATTAGTTTTAAGTGGTGGCGGTGCGCGAGGTTTTGCGCACATAGGGGTATTGCGTGTCTTGGAACGTGAAGGGATTCCGGTTGATTACTTGGCTGGGACGAGCATGGGAGGTGTCATTGCGGCCGGCTATGCCTCGGGAATGAATTCGTATGACCTCGAGCGGGAAACTGTTAATGTAACAAAGAAACTTGGTATGCTACGCATGGCTGACCCTGGTATTCCGAATGGTGGTCTGATCCGCGGTCATAGGGTGCTTAATTACTTCAAGCGGATGTTTGGAGAGAAGACCTTCTCTGAATTACCCTTACCACTGGCTGTGGTTGCTGCTGATCTGAGGTTACACCAGGAAGTTGTGTTTACAGAAGGGTCTGTGGCGTTAGCACTGCGTGCAACAGTTTCTATCCCTGGAATATTTATGCCGATCGAGATTAATGGTCGGGAGCTTGTCGATGGTGGGTTGCTCAACAATATGCCTGTCGATGTTGCAAAAAAAATGGGAGCAGAAGTGGTCATAGCTGTGGACATTGGTCTTACAAACAATGAAGGGGTTGACCAATGGATTGGCAACCATCGTTGGATTCCGGGAGGAATTGCCAATACCCTTGAGGTTTTGGATGATTCCCTTTATGCCCTACGCATCGTACACCAGGAAAGCAAATTAAAACAGTTTCCACCGGACGTGCTCATTTGCCCTGTTCTTCCCAAGAGAGTAAATTCCATTGCAGGATATAACAAAGTGGAAGAATTGGTCGCTGCCGGTGAGCGCGCTGCTGAAGAACATCTCACTGAAATTGAGGCACTATTACACCCACGGTAGATTGTTTGTTAGAGGGGGAACAGATTGTAATTAATAACGTGTTTTCCAACGCCAGTCCTTTAGTCTATTGTGAGATTGTAGATATCTTGTCTGTTCCATATAAAACAAAAACACCTGTCATGTTTGACAGGTTCAGGCAGCGACCTTTAATATACTTGTGCTTTGGGAAAACGAGAGATAAAAAAATTAAGGCCTGCTCTTTTTGCGGGCAGGCCTTTAGGAGGAGATCTACTGCGTCAATTCTTGGATCGTTAGTTCGATATATTGTTTGTTTGCACCTCTTTTCACTTGAACCATCACTTCATCGCCGATGACATGTTGACTGAGGATCGTTTTTATCTCTGTGGAAGAACTCACCTCCTGATTGTCTATGGCGAGGATCAAATCGCCTGGTTGAAGGTCTACATCCCCCTCTGCTTGTAAAACATAAACTCCGAGCTGCGACACGCGGTAGCGCATAGCCGTCGCTGCGTCGGAAATGTCAACCAAGGTAGCCCCTAATCCCGGTCGACCGCTGACATATCCATCTTCGATCAGACTGCTGATGACAGGTTTGGCTGTGTTGATGGGGATGACGAACCCCAACCCTTCAATACCTGAACCACTTGTTTTGGCATTGACGATGCCGACCAATTCAGCTTTATCATTGAACATACCACCCCCTGAATTACCTGGATTGATAGCCGCGTTAGTCTGCAGAAGCGTCATAGTCTCACCGTCAATGGTGATTTCACGATCCAGCGCGCTGATGATTCCATCGGTGACTGTTCCACCGAGTTCACCAAGTGGGTTGCCGATCACGACTGCCAGGTCACCGACCTTAAGCTCACTTGAGTCTCCAAAAACGGCTGGGATCAAGCCGGGTGCGTTAATTTTGATTACCGCTAAATCTGTTTGAGCATCTCTTCCGATCAGATTTGCCTCGTAAGTCTCACCCGAGGTCAAACGAACGCTGATTTTGGTAGCTTCGTCGATAACGTGGTTGTTGGTAACAATGTACCCATCGGTTGTAATGACCACCCCACTGCCTGCTCCTTCAACCACAAATTGAAGCATACGAGAGCTGTTTGCTACAGTCTCGGTGGTAATCTCAACGACCGAGTCTCTGGTCGATTCAGCAATGTCAGGCAGACTCAACGCTTCTGTTGCATCAGTAGTGGTGTTAGTGCGACTGACAGATTGATAGATAACAGCTGGTTCGGATGATCCAGGATTGGCAGCATCCTTTTGGGTAACAGATATACCCAACAAGACACCCGCGAAGACTGATGCAGAACTGAAGAGCAAGATGAGGAGTATGACAATCCCCAATGGCATCCTGTGTTTTGGTTTGAATGTAGATAAATAAGGCGCGGATAAGTCTGGCTCAGGTGTGTCAATCTGATCGCCTGTGGTTTGATTGATTACTTCTATCATGGTTGTCTTCCTTTCATATCAACTTAACTATAACAAGCAACCCTGAAGGTTACTTGACAGGAAACTAAAGGTTGACTGAATTTTTGCTGAATTCTTGTTTGGGTCCGCGGGAGTGTTAAACCAGATTAAGTTCGAACCAGAAAGTACTTCCGACCCCGGGCTCGGAGGTGACCCCACAGTTTCCTTGATGTAGTTCAATGATTTTCTTAACAATAGACAGCCCCAGACCAGTACTCGTCAGGTTGTGATTTGACTTGCTTGTCTTGTTATAACGGGTCCAGATGTACGGCAATTCCTCTGACGCGATGCCATCGCCGTGGTCTTCAACCTCGATACGCACCTTGTTGTCTCGGACGATTTGCCGGATGGTGATGGTCTTATCCTGCCTGCTATGGTTAGTGGCATTGACCAGTAAGTTATAGAAAGCCTGGGTGATCTTGATTTCATCAGCGCACACTTGAACTTCCTGATCGTACTCAAACTTGAGTTGAATGCTGTTTCTGTTCACCAACTCCGCGGTTCTCTCAATAGTTTCAGCAAGGCTCGTGGTCAGATTGTAGACTTCCGGATGGAGTTCCATCATGCCTGACTCCAGGCTGGACATATCCAATACGTCCGCCACCAATCTGGAGAGGTGTTGGACCTCATCCATGATTGTCTGGGTTTGTTCCGAAGTTACCTCGTCCGGAAAGTCGTGCATCATCTCAGCGTAACCGTAAATCAGCGCAAGTGGAGTGCGCAGGTCGTGCGATACATTTGCCATTAGCTCACGACGCAAATTGTCCACCTTGGAAAGCTCAGTTGCGGCAGTATTCAAGGTGTCTGATAACTCCTTGATTTCAAGAAATCCATGACCCTCAAACTGGGTGTCGAAATTGCCAGCAGAAAGGGACTTAGCGCTTTGAGTGATTTTTTCGATCGGTGCAGAGATACGCCTGGCTATGACGATTGCCAGAGCAACAGCAAAGATCAGAAGCATGCCAGTAATAATGTATAACTGCAATTTGAGTGTTGAAACCGTCGCGTCCACGGGTGTGATCATGGCATAGAACGTGAGGGAGATCGTCTCGCCACTCCCCAAAGTGAAACTTTGTGTTTTAGTGATGGATTCAGACCTTGGCAAGCCGGGCTCCATGCGGATCGGACCAAGGGGTGGTTCAAACTCCTGGGCAGGCATAACAAGGATATCTTTGCCATTCTTAAGCTCTTGCAGTATGATTTGCAAATCTGGGCTGTTAATGTTTTCACTGACCCTGGTTATCGCCTGGTTAATCTCGGCTCGTCGTACGAATTTGTACATACTGTTCAACAGGACAGTCTGAAAGAGCCAGAGAACGGCAATCAGCAGGGCACAAAAGGCAAGTAAGTAAGCAAAAACACGCCACTTGAGTCTTAGTTTATCCATCGAATCGATACCCCAATCCACGCAAGGTGGTAATGATGTTGGCGTAACTTCCCAGAGACTTCCTCAGGATTTTCATATGTGTATCGATAGTGCGATCATCTCCATAATAACTGTACCCCCAAACTTCTGAAAGCAAGCGTTCACGGGGGATGGCGATATTCTTGTTGCGAATCAGGTAGAAAAGCAAGTCAAGCGCTTTTGAGGGCAAGTGCACTTGTTCCCCATCGATAGTGACTTTGTAGGCAGTGAGATCAGCTATGAACCCATCACGCTCATAGATGACGTGGCCTTCATTCTCTGCTGCCGCAGCAGCGGGCCTTGATGTACGGCGAAGAATGGCGTTGATCCGCAGCATGATCTCCTTGGAAGAGAATGGCTTGACGACGTAATCGTCCACCCCCACCTCAAACCCGAGAACTTTGTCATACTCCTCCCCGCGCGCAGTCAACATAATCACAGGGGTGTCATGCTTCTTGCGGATCTCCTTGACAGCGGAAAACCCATCCAGTTCGGGCATCATCACATCCATGATAATGATGTCGAATTCTTGTTCTCGGCACAGCTCAACAGCTTCCATGCCATCACTGGCCTCGACGACATCATAACCCTCAAAAACGGCATAGCGTTTAATGACGGAGCGTAAACCGGCTTCATCATCACATATGAGAATTTTTGCCATTCGTTCCTTCCCGGTGAAACCGTCCTGTGATCATCAGCCCGGACATGAGTGTTGACTGAGCAAAATGGCCACATCTACTATTCTAATAACTTCTTCGAAATCTGGCGATCAAGAAAGTGGCAACAAATACCAGACAGCCAAGCGCACCAAGTATTATTTCATTCTGCATCATACCACCCGTGGTGCTGCTGGTTTGATTGCTGACAGTTTGATTACTAACGACTTGATCGCCTTGATCAAGGGTTGGTGGATTTTGTCCGGTCAAGTTTTGATCGTCCTGAGGTATACCGCGGTCTGTTGGCATCTCGCCTGCAGCAAACCCTCCCTGCATATTTTCGAAGAATTTGAGTTGTTCCTCTGTAATTCCTAATGCGATCAGCTCAGTTTTGACCGCCTCGGTCAACTCACCCCCAGCCGCGCGGACAATCTCCATCGCCTGGCGCATCAAAGCCTGGTCCGGCATTGAGGCACCAAGCTTGGCGGGGTTTTCGCCCTCTATAGCTCCTGGTCGTTCGCCGCGGTTCCCACCCATTCCCATTGACCCCAGATCGGACATGTTAATTGAGGACGCATCGATCAAAGCTGTTGAATTGCTGGTTTGGGCTACTGTCGTGGAAGGGATTGTGCCATCCAGTTGTCCGGAGATGCTCTCCGCGCGCAACATGTTCAAGGAAATAAGGGTGTCGACGGTCGAGGTGAAGTCGTCATAACCAGTAAAAGCGGTTGGATCGTTCTGCACATAAGTGGAAATCTTGTTCTGTAAATTTCGGACGGTCTCTTCAAAAAGACCACTGCCAAAATACTCTGTAACAATCTTATCCAGATACTGATGGTAAAGTTCAGCGTATATCTCATTGCTGAGTAACGCGTTGAGCAAAGGTCTTGATTCCATGGTTACACCAGAGAGTGGTGTGTCAATGGGAGCGTTGACAACATCGCTGGCCGAGCCGGATTGGAAACCACCATATGCCAGGTGATAATCCCATGGCAAGATCGAGACAACCCCATCGCGCTCCTGAATGACATAATTCTGAGCCATATTGGAATAGTAGCTGTCCAGGTTAACCAGAACGGTGTGAGCGGCGAAGTATCGTAAGATTTGGTCTATATCGAAGTGTGTATCAATATCTTCCCCCGTTGACAGAGCTTTGAGAGCTTCGATCAGATTCTCTTGATCAGAAGCAGAAACCTTGGTGATGGCATTGTCGAAGATGGCAGGGTAGCTTTCGGGATTGTCATCTGAATATTCCAGCGAACCGCCACGGCTACCGCCGCCTCCCCCCACAAAGGCTTGTCGATCGTTCCAATCAGCAGATTCTGGGGGATTGATGCCGGCTTGATTGTCTAAGGCTTGTTGCAGGAAACCGCCAGCTTGAACACCGCGGTTACCACCCCCCATCTCCATGGTTTTCACGTTATAGTAATTTCCGGCATTGTCGCCATAAACCCGCCGGTTGTAGCTTTCGCCGTAGGATTCAAGCGCGACATAAAAACCAGCGCCTTCTCCGTTTACCGAGAGACTGGCGTAATTGGTTAGCGGTGCTTCGACCCCGATGAAGCGCATCAGATCCTGTGAAAGGTATTCTTTCATATAACTGGGGTCTGCAATCATGTTGTTCAACACTAACTCGTCCAAGCCGAGGCAGGTCTGCCCATCAATGTACTCATCGAACTTGATGCGCAAGCTGTATCGTTCAGGGCTGACGCTTTGCGAAACCTGAGACAGACTGGCGTTACCCTTCGTACGCACTCCAACGCTTTGATAGGTGACACCGTTGATCACGACATCAGCCATGATATAAGTCTTAGACTGAGCACTTGCTATCATCTCATCCCAGGCAGTTTTGTCGACCTGGAAGTCGAGACTGATAACTTCCCCGTTGAACAACTCAGAGGCATATTCTGTTCTGTAAGAGGTTGTTACTGCGCTTTCGCCCGTGGAGTTCGGCACCATCAGCGCGCCTAACAACGCTGCCACTATTACTATAAGCACAAGCTTGTCGGTAATTTTGCTGCTGATCATGTTCCGCTCACATCTGACTGGTTTGGTTTTAACCTGCGTAATCCCCGTTAAAACTGACCATGCAGGCCGATCGGACACCAGCAATGGTTAGCAGCTCGTTCACGAGTTTTGCTGTTGGATCCTTCAGGCGGACCTCTACGGTTAACTCGATGCCTTCTCCTGACACAGTTTTGGATTTGATTAAGCGCTTGCGAGTTTGCTCGTTTATCAGGGCGATGGCTCCGTTTTCTGCCGAGTCATCAGCGAGGCTGAGGACGATGATATAAGGAGTGTCAGTGGATTTTTTGTTCACAAATACCAGCAATACCACACCGATGATCAAGGAACAAACCACGGCCAGAGGGACCAGGCCAGCGCCAACCACAATGCCAACCGAGATTGCCCAAAATAGGAAGGCAATATCAAGCGGTTCTTTGACGGCGGTTCTGAAGCGCACGATGGATAGCGCGCCGACCATGCCCAGGGACAGGATGATGTTGGAGGTGACCGCAAGTATGATGAGGGTTGTGATGAGTGTCATCGCGATGATTGAGACACCGAAAGAGGCCGAGTACATCACGCCAGTGAAGGTTTTCTTATATACAAAGAAGATGAATAGCCCCAAGGCGAAAGCAAAAGCCATTGCCAGCAGCATGTCTGTAATAGAAAGGTCTGTGGCTTGCTGAAGAAAACTTGAATTAAAAATATCGTCGAATGTCATTGTTATTACTCCTGGTTTAATCTTGATACGGCATATTTTGAAAAAGATGTGGATTGCCTGGAGGAAAGCGCTGTTACAGCGCGCACCAGTTCTGGTAAGAAATTGTCATACTTTACCTCAAGGACGCAAACATCAGCTAAGGGAAAACATGGATAGTCTTTGGCAAAGAAGTGGTCAGGTTGGTTGCTCGAACGAATGTGATGATCGAGGGTAACACGCACGTTTCCAGCATCAAGTTTGTAAGCTTCGCGTTGGTATTCTACAATCGTACGGGGTCGAAGTTGCTGATAGTGAATCTTGGCATAAAACTCATCCAACAGAGGACTGCCAAGCTGTTTTAGTGAAGAAAATTCACCCCTCAACAATTCTTCACAGATCTCTTGTGGAATCACCGAAGTCTGTTTGAAGCACAGCCCGCTGGACTTGCTTTTCTTTTCAAGGTGAATTAGGTTCGGATCGCCATTGTATAAGCGTAATCTAAACTTCTCGCGGTCATCGACACCATTGAGCTTTTCGAGCAAAGCTTTATCGGCGTAGTTGTCGAAATAGAGGCTGCGCACTTGATAGCCGCCATTTCCGGTGGTATGTTCGTCCTGGAGCATCACCAAGTCAAGTCGCGAGCGGATCTGCAACAAATCTGCGTAGTTGATATAGTGTTTGATTTCGTGTCTTCCAATGTTTTCTTGCATTCACATGCCCTTTTGTCTATGTATGGAAGAAATTTACACCTCAGCTATGTAGATCCCATGTGGGTTTTCTGAACTTTAGGTGAATTAATAGCTTAGAAGCCATATTTGCGATTGAGCAAGTGACATTAAAGGAATTAATACAAAAAATGCCAGTTACATGAGACTGGCATTGGAAGAGAATTAGGTTTTTTTATACGGTGGGATAGGGCAGGGCGCCGACGACTGCGTGAGGCACGTAGGGTTCTTCGAGGTAAGCCACTTCTTCTGGGGTCAGTTGTACGTCTACCGCTCCGACTGCGTCTTCCAAGTGCGAAAGCTTGGTTGCCCCAATGATTGGCGCGCCTACAGGTTTCTTTTGTAATACCCAAGCCAGGGCGATATGTGATTTCTTGACCCCCCGTCGCTCAGCCAGTTCGGCTACGCGTTCGATGATCGTCTTATCCTTGTCCGCGAAAGCATCGTACTTCATGTGCTGAATGGTATCGGTCTGGGCACGCAGCGTGCTCTCAGCGGACCAATCGCGCACCAGGCGTCCTGAAGCCAGCGGGCTGTAGGGAATCACTCCAATCTTCTGATCGCGACAAAGGGGCAGCATCTCGCGCTCTTCTTCTCGATAGATTAGATTGAGATGGCTCTGCATCGACACAAAACGCGCCCAACCATTCTTTTCAGAAACATGCAGTGCTTTGTGGAACTGCCAGGCGTACATGGCTGAGGCGCCGATATATCGTGCTTTTCCAGCACGGACTACATCATTAAGGGACTCCATGGTTTCTTCGATGGGGGTGGTGTAATCCCAACGATGGATCTGGTAGAGATCGACATAATCGGTGCCGAGACGTTTCAAGCTGTGATCGATCTCGCTGAGGATAGCCTTGCGGGAGAGCCCAGCGCCATTGGGTCCTTCACGCATTTTTATGAATACCTTGGTGGCGATCACCACCTCATCGCGTTTAGCGAAATCTTTGAGGGCGCGACCGAGAAATTCTTCGCTGGTCCCGTAGGAGTAGCAGTTGGCAGTGTCGAAAAAGTTGATGCCCAGCTCAAGCGCTCTCTTGATAATCACCCGGCTATCTGACTCGTTCAACACCCAGTCGTGAAAGCCAGTGGTTACATCTCCAAAACTCATGCAGCCCAGACAGATACGAGAAACATCCATGCCTGTATTTCCTAACTTTGTGTATTCCATGTTACATCCTTTCCTTATGCACTTGTCATTAGAGCCTAAATACAAGTTGGACTTAATTATAGTCGAGGTGAAAAACGTCCAGATCCATTGGGTGAGTCAGCATGGTGGCCCTGGCGTCACAGGATGGAGGGTGGTTACCTGATTCGGATTACCCAAGGACCGTAAATTGCTTGTTCAATGGTATCGACGATCAGAGTGTCGGCTTGTTCGCGGGTGAGTGAGCTGGGGAAGGTCAGGTTGGTGAAATAGCCGGCCATTGAAAAGTTGCAGACGAAGTCGAGGCCAGGGTAGCTTTGCGTGAGTAAACTCTTGGCCTTTTCGCATTCAGCATTCTCATCCTGGGTTTTCCAGCGGAAGGCGCCTTCCCTGCCGAAGATGATACCACTGGCTGATTCGATCTGAGCGCGACCGATCGAATAATTGTGTTTTTCGCAATCGCGGGTGGTAAATGTGCCACCGCCAGCGTAAGGCGCTGGGGTACCGTCCAGATAGAGGATGGGAGCGCGATCAAAAATATGGTTCCAAGTGGGCAAGGTGTAGCAATAGACGACGTAAGCTGAGGAATCATCGTAAGAGAATTCGGTAAGAGTAACTGTGATGCCGCTTATGGTCACTGACGGTTCCGTGTTGTAGACAGGTGCAGCGGCTGTGACAGGTTCAGCGGGTAATGGCGACGCTGTTTTTGGCTCCACCACCGGGAGAGGGGTGGGTTCTGGTTCAGGTTTAGGCTCAGAGGTTGGCAGAGTGGTCTCGGTCGGAGTGGGTATTACCCCGGTGGTGAACACACTCGGCGGATAGAGCGTAGGTGAAGCGACGGGTTGTAGTTCATTTGTGGGGGAACAGGCTGTTACTATAAAAGCCCAGAGAGAAATTAAGAATAAGAAAATATGTTTCATACCATTTGCCCGTTGATAAATTGCTTAGTGTTCAATGTTAACTGGTCAGCCCAAGCCGGAGTATTTGGCTCCGGCTTGGGTTGAATTTTGCACAACGTTTGTGTTCAGGGTAACAGCGTGATGTCAATCAGTTCGCCAAATTGACCTTCGACTTGGGCGAGGTCACAATTGGTTATGTCCAACACTAACAACCTGAAATCATTCCCTTCGCCGAGCAGAGACACCGCGAGACGCTGGTTATCAAGCCACTTTGCGTTGAGAACATTGGATTTCTCGAGCAGAACTCGCTGTGTCTGATCGTTAAGATTGACCATCATTAAGCTCGAGTTGTCCTGGCCGCGATAAGTGAGCCATTGACCGTCAGGTGAGAGATCGGGGCGTAGAGCTTTGGGCGTGGCATTTTCGATCACAAAAAGCTCTGTGGTTTGTTGTTTTTCGAGGGAGTACGCCATGACTTTCCAACTGGGTGACCCAATGAATGGGGCGGTGAAATAGAGTGTCTGACTATCTGGCGACCAGCCAATGATGTAGGCATAGTTAAATTCGGTCAGGTCAATGTGCACCATGTCATCTACACTTGAGATCGTTGGAAAATTAATCTTGTCGCCCGCAGAGGTGATCATGGCAATATATTGACTGTCCGGCGACCAATCGAAATCCATCCCTGTACCCGAAAGGGAAGATTTGCTGTCATTAATAAGATCGGCGATGGTGGTGATTGCATTCCCATCCTCCACAAGCGTGTAAACTAGTTGGCTCGCATCTGGTGAAAAAGCGCCATCCATGCTGGCACCGATGAGCTCTGACGCAGTTTCGGGGGAATCAGATTTCAACATCACTCGATATGTTTTTGTGACCGGATCGGGGCCATATTCAATGAGAATATAGCGCTCGTCGAAAACTGATAGACCGGCAACCTCACTCAGGGATGACCCAACCAGACAGGTTGGGTTATCGGAAGGTGTCACGGGGTAAGCCGCATGAGGTGTGGCGGGTTGCCAGGTTTTGGTGAGGATGAGGGGAGGCTCGTAATACCGTAGTCCCGTGAGGGTGAATTGAAGCACGCCGGTGGGCAACTTTTGGAAGTTGATGGAGGCCTGATAATTTTTACGGCCTTCAAAACCGTCCTGGATGCCTGAACCGCCACCTGCGCCTATGGGACTAAACCCATCGATGAAGATGTCAAGCGAAGATAAGTTGCTTGGTGCGTCAAAACTAAATTTGTAACCAGTCCCTGCCGCCTCGATTTCTTTCAGGATCAGATCGAAATCACCCAAATCAATCTTGCGATTGAGCTCCCAGCGCTGACCAGGCAGAGGGTCTGAGCCGACGTCAAAGCTGAACATGGCTTTGATATCGTAATGTTGGATCGTGATGGGATAGTATTCCTGCTGAATCGTGACCGGGAAAGCGAGATCCTGACTGTTGAACGCCATCACCATCGTGTCTCTTTTGTTGGTGAACTCCGGGCTGGCAAAAAGTTGATTAACTTCTTCGGGGAAGAAAGTAGGCACCACTTCACCGTTTGCATCCGTGAGTGTTGGGGTCATTACCAGATGCAGCGCTCCGGGTTCCGAGTTGACCAAGCCGGTGAGAATGTAGCCCTTGGCTGTCTCGATGGCATGGACGAGTTGAATATTAGGAAGTGATTCGGCAACCGCGGCTGAAGGTGAATCAGTCGAGGGTGTCTCAACAGTTTGAATGGTTTCAACTGCCAGGAGTGGGGTTAGGTTAGTGGAGGGAACGAATTTCAACTCAAAGCGCCAGTCTTCCGGCGTGTTTGACCTCAGGGTTCCCTGCAGGCATGGCAGGACGAAAGTGGCTTGATTGATAAATTCAGAAATAGGCGGAAAAGCATAAGCGTCGCGGTTATAGATCGTGCCATCTGGCAGGATGAGCCTCGGCACTTCGCTGCACATGGGATCGGTTTCTTTCTGTGGGTAATTGGCGCGGGTCAGACCGAAGACACGGTATTCGATAGTAGTGTCGCTGGCGGTCAATAAGGCGCTGGTAACATCAACGGTGATGCCATCTTTAGTGAGACTAACTGGCTCAGCTAATACACGCAGCGGTGCGGTCTGGTCTACCAAGCCATGCCCGGGTAAGAACCCAAAGGCGCGCTGGATCTGTGCCCAGACGTTTTGTGGTCCGACGGCCAGCACAACGACCAGGATCAGCACCAGAGGGGCAAGGGCGAATGCCCAGCGCAGTGGTCGGCGGGTTGAAGTGCGGGTTGGCGGTTCTTGACTGATTTTAGCTCTCAAGGAGGCTTTAAAGTCCCTTGGAAGAGAGGTGGGTGTGAATGAGCGCTTCAGCTCTTCTTCAATGTTGTTGGGGGGGAAGTTTTTAATCATTTTCGGGCTCCAGCTGGCTTTGGAGGCGTGCCAGTAGACGCAAATGTTGTTTCTTGACCGCACTTTCGGATCGTCCCAGTACCTGGGCAATCTCACGAAAAGTGATTTCGCCCTGGTATCGCAGATAGAGTAATTCGCGATCGTCTTCATTTAATATGGAAATAAGCTTACTCAACTCCTGACTGCGTTCTTTTTGAATGGCAATCTGAACAGGGTTGGCTTGTGGATCAGGAGCGAACTCATCTAAGAGGACTTCCATGTGTTTGTGCTGACGATAGTGGTCGTTGGCCTGGTTGCGGGCGATGGTGAAGATCCAAGGAATGAAACGATCAGGGTCACGGAGAGTTGGGTATGCCTGCCAGGCCTTTAGGAAAGTCTGGGAGGTCAGGTCTTGCGCTTCTGCAAGCGAGTTGACTTTGCTGTACAAGAATTTATAGACGCGTTCTGCGCATTCATCGTACCAATCTACGAAGGGCTTGCGTTCAGATTGGCTCATTTCAATCTCCTGAGTGAATGATACAGGAAATCTTGAATAAGAAGGGGGTAAAGTGTCTTTTATCATGGTCCATTGAGAGGTTAGGTTCCTATAGGTGGATTGAGCTCAATGATAAAGACGAGAAAATGGGTGGTTAGGGACAAATTATCGATTGAGACGGGAGGAGGCTTGGGCTCCCAGTATGAATCTTCTGGGGTCACTTCCATCAGGACAATTATTGTGTCCACATTTTCGAGCCCGTCCAGCAGAATACTTTCCTCCTATACTTAGATGCAAACACGATATGGTACAAAAATGATATGGTACTTAAACATGTATTTCGTGTGTGCTTAACTAATTGTTTGTTTTGCCAAGGATTACCTTCCTTTAGTCTGTTGCCTGACCACTCACGGTCTTTGTGGAAATGTGATTTTAGTTGAACCTTCTTGTCTTCCACCCGAACAGTGGGTGGTTTTCTGTTTCACTTGTTTCACGAGTTCAACAGCCTTAAGGTTTAAAAAGATCGAGACCATTCATGTGGTCTCGATCTTTATCAGAAAACTCTCCAACAACTGAAATGCGATTAACCTCCGGCCATTTGCCTAAATACAAAAACCTCTGAATCCTCCTGTAAAACAAAACCAGGTGGAACCATCGCTCCATTGATCACCGCAGTGACTGGATATGGGAGACTGATCTTCTCTGTCAACGATTGAACCGAAGACAATTTGGGAAGCTCAATCATTTCATCGCTGTTTTTGTTAGAAGAGTCACAATAATGTACTCTGATTTGCATAGCACCGGTTCCTGTCAAGCGAAATCAATCCCAAAGATCCTTACTTACAAAATCCAAATCCAAATCCTTCAATGTACTTCTCAATGGCTTGCTGGTCTTTTCATCCCACCCCATGGCGCGATAATATTCATTGACCATTCCTTTAATGTAGGGTTTGACCGACCTGCCTTTCGCCCCGCCGTCAACGGGAGCACTTAGCAGGCGTTCGGATGGGATATTATTTTCAGGTGTCAATCCATGTCGAATGCTGAAGGCTCTGGCAAGGTTAACAATACGATACATAGCCTTGTTAAACTCATCCATCGAGTATTCCACGCCGGTTACGGCCGATAAGGTTTCGACCATCAGTTTGGCAGGAATCCCGACGGTCGGGCCGGGAAATCCGCAAATTATGAGAACATCCATTAATAACTGCTGTGGGATGGTCTTCGCAGTAGCGATGGCCTGGTCGTCCCTTTTTCCGGGATCGAGCGGGGTATCGTAGCCAATTTCAGGAAGAGGGAACACGTTTATATTGCTGCTAATATAGGTCGCGCTGAAATCGGATACGGCGCTGGAAAGCAAAAATCCCCATAGACTGCGGAAGTCATGCACCTGAATTCCCCCGCCATTAATTTCCACAACCATATTGACGGCTTCCCCGCCGATGGTCTCAGCAATCGTGCGTAAATTTTCTCCGAAGAGTACGCCGATGCCTTCATGACGCCCAATCATCTGGATGAGCTGCGCAGCAGCTTCGCTATTGCCAAATTTGAGATCCAGCCCGCCCAACTGCTCCTGGGTAAGCAGCCCTTTTTCATAGCACTCCATGGCAAGGCTGATGACAAATGCCAATGTTTTAAGGCACATACCATAGTCATCGGCTAAATGATTCAGGTAGAAGATCTCATCCATGTCCTTCACACCGAGGTTGGAACCAAACCCTGCCATGCCCTCGAATTCTGGCTCTTCAAACTTTGTCATCCCGTGTTTCTCGCACGGGAGGTTAATCCAGTGGACATGATTGATTGGGCATTTGTAACAGGGCTTCACGGTAGTTTCGCGCCTGGTTCTAATCGCCACACCGTCAATATCACCTGCATAGTCACATATATTCGTGGTGAGGTTGTTGGTCGTTAAATCGCCGATCTGGTTGTAAAAGGAGAGCCCCCCAGCGGTTCCGTACGCTTTTGTTCCCTGGGCGCCTTCATTTTTATTTACGGCATCCACCCATTCGGTGATCAATTTTTTTGCACGTTCCGGATCGCTGATACGGGGATGTTGATTGCCAGAGGCTACGATCGCTTTTAGATTTTTTGAACCCATGACGGCGCCAGGCCCACCACTTGAGGCGCTGTGTCCAAAATCATTTTGGATACAGGCATACCGCACCAGGTTTTCACCTGCAGGGCCGATACTGGCAACGCTCACATTTTTTCCGCCGGCCTCAGCTTTCAGAATATCTTCTGTTTCATGGGTTCCAAGACCCCAGACATGCGAGGCGTCTCTTATTTCCACCTGGTCATTATTGATCCAGAGATATACTGGTTTTTCGGCTTTTCCCCGAATCACAACGTAATCATAGCCCGCCAACTTTAAACGGTAGCCAAAAAAACCGTTTGCCTCTGCCTGGCTAAGTGTGTTCGTAAGTGGAGATTTGGTAACTACCACGTAAGCACCGCTCGAAGGTACATCCGTAGCAGTTACTGGACCTGTGGTAAATACAATGGGTGTCGCAGGATCGAAAGCATCCATCCCAGGTTTCACCTCATCGTAAACAACCTTCAACCCAAATCCGAGCCCGCCAACATATTTTTTTGCCATATCAAGATCAAGTGGCTCAGTATTAACCACCCGATTAGTCAAATCTACATTTAAGACCTTACCATTCCATCCAAAGTATTCCATTATTTTGTTCCTTTTTCCTTTATGACAGGGTACCTTCTCAGGTACTTTCTCAGCAACACATGAATCAATTGGTCAAAAGACTGAACGGATCCTTACTCAAATTAACAATGGATAGTTTTTGTAGATATGTCACCTCCTTAAACACACAATGTGCAAATTTCAGCCAACTTCCACATAAGTACTGTGGAAATAGCCTCCTTTGCACACCGGCAGGCAATAGAGATTGCTCTCTATGCCTTATCGTTCGCCTATCCTCGAGGGAATCAACGAATCGGAGGTCTAATTTAGCACACCAATATTACTTCGCTACTTATCAGCATACAAACCCACAATTAATCTTATAAAACCAAAAACAATGTGGGTAAAATGGTGTGAAAAAATCAGATTTGGTTCTATGTGGACATTGTATATAGTGTTTTGGAGTGTGTCAATAACAAATAACAAAACTGTTAAACCAAGATCAAAATGTCCGCTTTTACCAAGATTAAAATGTCCTCTTCTTTGACAAAACTGAAATGTCAGGTAGACATAGCCAGATCAACTCTTGCAGCTGGTACGAGAGCCGATCAAAATCAATGCCAGATGCTTCACTTTAGCCAGAATGACGAATTTATAAAACGGATTGGATCTGGTTGAGTTTCCGATGGGATTGGTGAAATGAGAAAGAATGATGTTGCCCTTCAACGAGTAAAAATAAATCAACATTGAGGGTGATTCACCTGTCAAGGCTAAATAGGAATGTCCTAATGTTGGCTAAATAGAAGTGTCCTAATTAATCACAACAGTAGGCTTACCATTCAGTTTCTTTCCATAGGTTCTCCAAGGGTGATCAACGGGGGGAGACA
>JBASOE010000089.1:0-22662 GCA_049657925.1 Anaerolineaceae bacterium | reverse complement strand
ACTTCCTCCCCACAGCCTGCTAACTTAGGCAAGCGGGGCAGATGGGCAGGATAACAATTCAATATTACGAGGAAATTTAACAAGAACCTTACTGGCTTTCATGCAGCTTTCACGTTCGATTAATGATCAATTCACCTGGGTGTCGTACACTAAAAAGGATAGGCTATGACATATTAACTGGCTGCCGGGAGTGCGTTGCCAGGATCACACAGGTAGGGTGAATGACCAAAACAAAAATCCTCTTGATTTGTGGCTCGCTGAACCAAACCGTTATGATGCATAAGATCGCTGGCGCCATGCAGGACTGCGATTGCTACTTTACACCCTATTACGCCACAGGAATCTTAGCTATCCTGACCAAATTGAACTTGCTAAATTTTACGATCTTAGGCGGCCGACATAAGGACGCAACGCTAAAATACCTCTGTCAACACGAATTACCTGTCGATCCTGGTGGTCTGAAGCACAAATACGATTTGGTAATTACCGGATCAGATTTAATTGTCCCCTCCAATATTCGAAAAACCCGTTTAATGTTGGTACAGGAGGGAATGCTGGAACAGCCTAATTTCTTCTTCTCATTCGTCAGATGGCTAAACTTCCCACGCTTCCTGGCTAACACGGCTGCCACAGGGCTCTCTCACTCATACGATTTGCTCTGCGCTGGTTCGGAAGGCTACCGTCAACATTTCCTCAGACTTGGCATCCCTGATCACAAAATTGTAGTTACTGGCATGCCCAATTTTGATAATTTTGAAAGTTATCGCAGCAACGATTTTGGGCATCACAATCATGTGCTGGTACTGACCTCCTCGATTCGTGAGACCTTGGGGTCGGATGACCGCAACGCCTTCCTACGCAAAGCCAAGGAAATCGCTGGAGACCGCGAAGTAATATTCAAGTTACACCCCAACGAAGATCCACACCGTGCAATCCGTGAAATCAGGCAATACTTTAAGCACGTCCCGATACTACTGAGTGGGAATGCCCACGAGATGATCGCCAATTGCGATGTTTTGATCGCTCAAACATCATCGGCAATTTTCACAGGATTGGCGCTTGGCAAGGAAGTACACTCTTATTTGAATCAAGCCGAAATGCGGAAGCTGCTGCCTGTGCAGAACGGCGGTACATCGCATCTGCGCATTGCGGATGCAGGACAGATCCTGATTAACACCCCCCTGGCGGTGTTGAAAGCTCGCCGTGGACGCCTTAGTTCACGCCAATCACTGCCTGGTAATCAGAAATTAGCATCGTCGTAGGTACAACAGAAGGGTGGTCTAACTCCGTAGGGAGGCGTTGACTCGCTTACGACCTGTACCCACCATATAGCCGACCGGGTCAACCCATCATCACACTGCTCGTTTATTCTTGAATCACGGGATCCTGGAATTGGCCTTTGTGGTGGGTCTGACCTGGCCATGACTCATGAGAGATTCTTGGAATTGCCCGCCCAGGTCGACCCACCCTACACGTTTGCCCCTGTAGGGTGGTGTTGACCCGCTCAAGACCTAAGCCCACCACGGAATTTACCGGGTCAACCCACCATCACACTGCGCCATCATTTTTGAATCACGGGGTCCTGGAATTGATCTGTGCGGTGGGGTGTCGGCTTTATGAACTCACAGAAAAGCAAATGGGTACCTGTGCCCGCCACGGAGTAAATGGGTACCTGTGCCCGCCACGGAGTGGACGGGTATCAACCCACCATTAACCCCACCAATTGATCTCCCTATTAATACTGCCGCATCAACTCAAACACCTTCCTGACGAAGGCGTCGCGATCAATATCCATCACTACAAAGCCGTTCTTGGGCCATTTGGCGTCACTGAACAAATCAGTAACCGTCTTGCCCTGGGTGATTTTGCCCTTGGTTTCCACCCGGATGCCGGCCGGGTAAGCCTTGAATATGCTGTCATCTGCGGCATACAACACTGCAGCCGGGTCGTGCATGTTGATGCCGCGGATTCCCAGACGACTCATAAACCCCACGATGCCCTGCACTACTTCTCTGAAGAATACCGCCTGATTGCTGCCTAAAGCGGCGACCTGGTTAAGTTCTTCGGGGCTCATCAGCGCCTTCATGGTCATATCCAAACCGCACATGTGAACCGGCACGCCAGCACGAAAGACAATATCCGCCGCTTCAGGGTCGGCGTAGATATTGAACTCCGCCGCCGGAGTGGCATTGCCCGCGTAGGTCGAGCCACCCATAATCACGATGCGCTTGATGAGTGTGTGCAGATCCCCATACTTGGTGAAAGCCATGGCCAGATTGGTCAGTGGACCGATGGCGATAATCTCCAGCGCCCCACCCCACTCGCTGGCATACCGGTAAATAGCATCCCACGCGGTGACCCCCTCCACTGCTTTATTGCTATGCGCAAGATCGATGCCGTACATGCCATCATTGCCGTGCACGTTCGAAGCGTCCACACGATGGCGGAACATCGGTCCGGCTGCGCCGCGATAAACTGGCACATCCATACTCAAAAATTCAACCAAGCCAAGCGCATTATAGGTGGTGTGCTCCAGGTCCACATTTCCAGCCACACTGGTCACCGCCAGAATGTTGAGTTGAGGCAGCTTATTTGCCAACAAAAAGGCGATGGCGTCATCCACGCCCGGGTCACAATCAAGGATCACAGGGATGGGGTTCATGCCTGCTCCTTGCCATACCAAGCCGCGGCTTCAGCCAACAGATCAACAAAGCCTTCCCGGTCGATCCCAACCAACACGTGTGTGTTGGGTTGCTTTTGGCTAGTTCCATAATGATCCGCCACGGTTGCTCCCCGGCAAAAGTCGCCACATGTTTCAACTTGAACATAAAGATCCTTATAGGTCAGGATTTCGGGTTTTATCAGAGCCGCCACCGCCACCGCGTCGTGCACCGGCGCACCAGCATAGCCAATGCTGCGGTGGAAGCCGTAGAAAAAGTCCAGCCATTCCGCCACCACCGTCGCCACCTGATTATTAAGTGCGCGAATTCGCTCAAAATCTTCAGGGAAGACCAACGCCTTGAGTGTCACATCCAGCCCAGCCATGGTGAGCGGCAGTCCGGACCGAAAGACCACATCAGCGGCTTCGGGGTCAACCAGGATGTTGAACTCCGCTGCTGGGGTCCAATTACCAGACGCCAGTCCACCGCCCATGATGGAGATATGAGCAATTTTTGGCTTGAGTTCGGGGTAGAGAACCAGCAATGCCCCAATATTGGTCAGCGGTCCGGTGGCGACAAGAGTCACTGGAAAAGCGGATTCAGAGATTGTCCTGGCAATCAGTTCGACCGCACTGATTGGTTGGGCTTCGAAAGCCGGCTCAGGCAGGGCGGGTCCATCCAGTCCGGTCTCGCCGTGAATGTTACCAGCGTGGATGGGTTCTCCGAACAAGGGCCTTTCCCTGCCCATGCCAAAGGGCGCGTCGATGCCGAGCAAAGTCATCACCCGCCGGGCGTTGTAACTGGTCTTTTCGATACTTTGGTTGCCACTGACCGAGGTGCAAGCCAAAATTTCAAGTTGGTCGCTCGCTTTGGCCAACATCCAGGCAATGGCATCGTCATGACCAGGGTCTCCGTCCAGTATGATCGGAATTCTCGTCGTCATCACGCTCCCTTCGAAACAGTACGGCGCTTCTTCAGTTTGTTCATCGTACTGATGGCATACAACACCAAACCAATGATGGTCACCAGGTACGGGATGACCGAGACCAGGTAGCTCGACACACCTTGCATGCCAGACACCTTGGTTCTCAGCGCTTGTGCCAGACCAAACAGCAGCGAAGAAAGCATGGTTCCAAGCGGTTCCCCCCGCCCCATGGCTGTCGCTGCCAGGGCGATAAAGCCGCGCCCAGCCACCATGCCAGAGTTCCAACCTTGCGAGTAATACATCGACATGAACGCGCCGCCCAGACCGGCCATCGCTCCCGAAAGAGCAATGGCGATGTACTTAATTTTCGATACAGAGACGCCGATCGAGGTGGCCGCGTTGGGGTTTTCACCCACCGCACGAATATTCAACCCCAGCGGTGTCTTATACAACACCACCCACATCAACCAAACCATCAGGAAAGCCACGTAAGTAAGCACAGCGTGACCAGAAAGCACTTGCCCAAGAACAGGTATATCTTTGAGCAAGGGAATATTTAAGGTTGGGATCAGCAATTCCTTGGTCACAAGATTACCGGTATTACCCTTCATGCCAGTAAACATATCAAGCAGGAAGATCGTACCACCTGCGCCAAGCATGTTGATCGCAATACCGCCCAGGATAATATCCGTTTTCATTTGGAATGCGAAAAAGCCGATCACGAGGGCTAACAAAACTCCAATGACCATTGCTCCGAGCACGCCGATCAACCATGACTGCGTCCAATAGCCGAACAGTACGCCAAAGAGCGCCGAGATCATCATGATTCCTTCAAGACCGATGTTCACCACACCAGCTTTTTCCGCAATCACTGCACCCAGCGCTGCAAAAAGGATCGGTGCAGTAATGCGAATGACACTGTAGAGGAAATCAGCATTAAATATTGATAAAAGGAGATCGCCAATCATCAGTTGCTCCCTCCCTGGCTTGCTGCAGCTTCCTGCAAAGCCAAATCACGTTGGGCATTGCGAACCACAATTTGTTGCCTATACTTGGCAAGGAATTGTTCAGCGGCAAAGAACAGGAATATGGCTGCCTGGATGATATCAATCATCTCAGAAGGCACGTCGCTGTATGTCGCCATCAAATCACAGCCTTTGTTGAGATAGGCAATAAAGAAGGCCGCGAAAGGCACAAAAATCGGATTATTCTTCGCTAAAATCGCAATCGTGATACCAATCCAGCCGTAGCCTGGCAACTCACGCCACAGGAAAGTAGAGAAGCGCCCCAAAACCTCGATGCTTCCGCCCATGCCAGAAAGCATGCCTCCGATCACTTGCGAAAGGATGATCACAGTTCCGACTTCCATGCCCGAATATTGGGCAAAGGACTGGTTGATGCCGATCATGCGAATCGCATAACCCCATTTAGTGCGGTACATGAACAGTGAGATGATCACCACAAAAAGTAGCGCGACCACAAACCCCCAGGTCAACTTGGTGCCATTCGCCACAATTTCAGGAATCCTGGCTGTTTCCGCGAAGGGAAGTGTCATGGTGGCGCCTTTTGTGCGATCCGCAAACACAAAATTGAGGAAGTGCAGAATGACGAACATAACCACATAGTTCATCATTAGCGAAGTTACCATCTCACTTGCCCGCAGTTTGACTTTTAGAATCGCCGGAATGAGCATAATCAGCCCACCGGCGATCGCTCCCGCCAGCACGCACACCACCTGATGCAGCCCGCTATTGAGATTCAGGTAAATTCCAACCAGCGCGCCAACGAAACCACCCAGCATGATAGCACCTTCACCGCCCAGGTTAAACTGGTTGGCGGAAAACATCACACACACGGCCAGACCCGAGAAAATGGTGGGAATCATGGCTGCCAGAATGGTCAAAAAGCTGGTCGTGTTGAAGACGTTGCCTGTCGCCTTAAAACTTACTACCGGACCCAACAACAAATACTTCAGCGCTTTGAGAGGCTCATCAGACGACAGAAAGATAAACACGGTAGCTACAGCCAGCGCCAAAAAGATGGCCGCCGCGCCACGTAAAATATTGAATGCGAGCAGTTTTTTATCATTCATAGCACACCCTCGCGATCTCCTCGTCAGTCTGGCACTTCAAACCAAGCATATATTCGCCCATGGTGATATCGTCCAATTGGCTGGTGTCTTCAAAATATGCCACAATCTTGCCACCATACATCACGATTAGACTGTCGCTGAGCTCAATGACTTCGTTCAGATCAGCAGATACCAATAACACTGCTGCTCCTTGACGACTCAGTTCAACTATCTGATTGCGGATAAACTCTGTCGCGCCGACATCAATACCCCGGGTGGGTTGATCCGCAATCAGCAAGGTCGGGTTACTGGAAATCTCCCGTGCCACTACTACTTTCTGGATGTTACCGCCTGAAAGCATTTTGACTTGCTGCATGCGCGACTTCGCCAGAATGCGATAATCAACAATCAAGCCGTCGCTTTCCTGATGGATCTCGCTCATATTAAAGAGCGGTCCTTTATTAAAACGCTTTTCGCCAAAGCGGTCCGAAATGACATTTTCTTCAATGGTTGCTATGTCTGCAATGCCATAGGTCATGCGGTCTTCCGGAACCAGCGAAACACCACGTTTACGGATTTTGCTTTGAGGTGCGCCGATGATGGACTCGTGGTTCACCATGATCGTGCCAGCGTCCGGCGTGTTCAGGTTAAACAACATTTCAACCAATTCGCGCTGACCATTGCCTTCAACACCCGCAATCCCAAGAATTTCGCCTTCTCGCACAGAGAACGAAACTCCATCGAGCATTTTCTTGTTCCAACGGTTGGTATATTCCAAATCGCGTACTTTCAGGACGGTTTCAGTAGGCTGGGCTTGGTCTTTGACCACCTTCAGCACCACATCTCGCCCAACCATCAGGCGCGAAATCTCCGCTTCACTGATATCCGCTGTGTTATATACACCCATCGATCGGCCACCACGCATGATGGTCAGTCGATCAGTGATCTGTTTAATTTCTTTGAGTTTATGAGAGATAAAGACAATCGTGAAGCCTTGTTCCTTAAGCGCTACCAGTTCCTTGAACAATTCAGCGGTCTCCTGGGTGGTCAGAACAGCCGTTGGTTCATCCAATATGAGGATTTTCGCCCCACGCACCAGGGCTTTAAGGATTTCCACCTTTTGCTTCATACCAACCGGGATGTCCACCACTTTCGCATAAGGGTCAACATGCAAGTTAAAGCGGGTAGCATTCTCCTCAGTGATCTCCACGGCTTTTTTATAATCAACAAGCACACCAGACTTGGTGGGTGCCATGCCTAACACTATATTTTCGGCAACCGTAAGACTCGGAACAAGCATAAAGTGCTGGTGAACCATCCCTATGCCGAGGGAAATGGCTTTGCTGGGTGAATTAATTGCCACTGATTGCCCATTAATAAGGATTTCACCGCTGGTAGGTTGCTCCAGACCAAACAGGATCTTCATCAACGTGCTTTTACCGGCGCCATTTTCTCCCATGATGGCATGTATCTCGCCTCTTCTCAGCTTAAAATCCACATCCCGGTTGGCGGCAATCCCATTGGGATAAACCTTGCTGATCCCAATCATTTGGACAACAAAATCTTCCTGTTCAACAATTTCATCTTGCTCAACAATTTCTATTTGTTCCATAGGCGGGCATCCTTTGTGGATTAGTTAAGCAACGAGAGGAGCCAAATGACCAGCTCCCCTCGCGAAAAAACTTAGAACATTATTTTCTCAAGCAATTTTAAGGCTGGAGAGAATCTCTGAGGGCAACCACTGCATTAGTGGTATCGCCAATGGCGGTGGCAACTGTGATCTTGCCAGAGACGATGTCTGTTTGCGCAGCCAGGACAGCATCCTGAACTGACTTGGGCGCAATTTTGGCAAAGTTCTTGTCAATTACCACGCCCACACCACCTTCGGGAATGCCCAGGCGTTGTTCCTGTCCGAAGTAGGTGCGGCCAGCATCCCACTCATCGAATAACCATACGATCGATTTGCCAACATTCTTTAGACCAGAAGTCAGGGTAATGGCGGCTTGGTCGGTCGGTAGGGTCAGTTCCTGATCTGAGTCTACACCGATGAACCAGGCTTTGCCAGATTCAAGTGCGGCTTCGGCACCACCATTACCAGACAAACCGGCAACACCCCACAGGATGTCAGCCTTCTTGTCGTTGATCATGGACAGTCCCATTTCCTTGGCAGTGGCCGTGTCAACATAGCTGTTAACGTAGCGGGTGTCCACCTTGATGTCAGGGTTGGCCGCTTGTGCGCCGAGCAGGAAACCATACAGGAAGTCGTTAATCACCGGGCTGTCAATGCCGCCGATGAAACCAACCACCGCTTCGGGATTGATCTTATCAACACCGGATTCAACGGTCATCCTGGCAGCAAATGTACCAATCAGGTAACCCATATCGTTCTGCTTGTAAGTGATGTTGACCACATTCGGGTTAACACCAACGTACGTGTTGTCATCATAGATCAGGAATTTCTGATCGGGATAGGTGGTGGCAGCTTCCTTAAGATAATCGGGCATCTGATAAGTACCGCAAATGATTAAGTCATACTCACCGCTGCTGGCGACCTCGTTGAGGGTCTCGAGCCATTTGGGCTGATCCTGGTCGGTGCCGCCCATTTCGATGGTCTTGTAGGTGATGCGACCAGCTGCCGCCAATTCCTTCAAACCGGATTCGGCTGAGTCAAAGAATGACTTGTCACCGAGGTTGCCGTTCACCAGGCTGACTACGTTATAAACTTTGGCGGCAGGTACAGCCGGTGCGGCGGTTTCGGTTGGCGCTGCAGCAGGCGTGCCGCAAGCACCAAGCACGAGAGATGCAATCAAAATGATTGCAACAAACAGAATACTCTTCTTCATTTTTATCTCCTTTTTGAGAATAGCAAACACAGTTGTGTGCATGTGAAAATTGTATCAAAAATCAGTCAAGAGTCAATAATTTTATTAAATTTTGTTAACATTTTTCTCGATGAGCGGTTTTAACTAAGATCATCGTTGTTAACAATCAGATAATACAATTACACCTGCAATGTTCTCTATACTGGCGAATTTCCAGCTATTCTATTGTGTTTTCCTTTTGGAATGAATTTTCCTTTCGTAGGAGCCTGTCGTAGGAGCCTGACCATATTCTTTGAGGAATTCATTATAATGAAGTGAATTATCATCAAAGAAGGATTACTTTGGAAAAAAGTCACGAGGTTAGTTTTATCCACTACGCGGACGGAGAATTCACACAAAGCAGCGCGCCGTTACCTCACGAACACACGCTTACTTTGATCGTCAACGGTAAAGCCTGGATGGAGATGATCTGCACTCCCAGCCTGGTCGAAGAATTGGTAGTCGGCTTCCTCTATAACGAACAACTGATAAATACCCGAACAGATATCACCCGGCTTTACCTCTGTGACAGTGCGGATTATGTGGAGGTTGACACCGGGAAGGACATCAAGAAGCCAACTTCCTGGTTGAAGACGACCGGCTGTTCCGGCGGGCAAACCTCTCAGCGCCTGGAGTTCCCGGTTCATCCTGTTCTGAACGAAATAACGCTTTCAGCTGGTCGGCTCACCGCTCTCATAAAAACATTTCTTGAGGAACAAAACCGGCTCAGCTCCTCACGCGGTATGCACTGCTCGGCAATCTTCGACGAGCAAGATCTGCTGGCTATCGCTGATGACATCGGACGCCACAACACGCTGGACAAACTGATGGGGCAGATCATATTGCATAACCTGGAGCCCAAGCCTGTCGTACTCATCACAACCGGTCGGATCAGCTCCGAAATGCTCCAAAAAGCCGCGCGTATCGGCACCTCAATGATTGTTTCGCTTACTTCCCCCAACCTCTTCACCATTCGATTAGCTGAGGAATGGGGCATGACTTTGGTTGGCTATGCCAGACCGGAGCGGTTCAACCTCTATTCTCATCCTGAACGCATTATAGTTTAGTAGACGAGACCTCCCACTCCCTCTCCCCCGTTGCCGCGGACTCACTCCTTGGTGAGGGCTAAAAATCGATCCAGATCGGGTTGGAGACCAAAATCGGCATCGGTGGAAGCATGCCCATATAGGATTGCCAAAGCTCCAAGCGTACATAACCAGGCTCGGTGACCGGGAATCGCCCCACGAACTCCCCCCTGCCCGGGCACGTCAAAACGTCACGGCTGCCAGAGGGCGAGATCAGCTTGACCACATCCCCTTTCGCCAGCCCACTCAGGCTCACTTCCAAGAAGAGCCCCTCTTGCCACTGGGCTGTGCCCCCCATCAGAATGGTTTGTTCGGCGGAGGAGTTTTCGGCGAATTGGCGAAGATCGCGCCAATCCCGCCCTACGTTATTGTCGGGATCAGCTTCCAAAGACAGTTCCTCACACCCTACGTCGACCCCCGGTTCAGGTTGCATGACTATGCGCATATCAAGCGTGGCTGCGCCGGGTTGAAAAACGATATACGACTGCCCCTTGCGCACCGCTTCCAAGATGTCGCTTATCCCTGCCGACTCGGTGTACACACCCATGCACGGCCCGGCTAACATTTGACCGAATCGGTCAGCGTGATAATCGCTGCCCCCCACCGCCGGTACCTTGAGACCCTGCTTGAGCAGCGCGTCCCACATGCCAATGCCCCTCAGGTTGCTCATGCGCATTGGCCCATTCCACACCTCCAGCGCGTCAAACGGCAAACTGGCCAGGTTATAGGTAAACGGAAGGGTGTCGTCTTGAATATGATTAAGCACGATCAACGCGCCGCGCTCGTGAGCGGTCATAAATTTTTCTTGTACCCCGGCCAGGTCGTTGGCGAAGAAGGCGCCGTCGTAGGGCTGGTCAACACCTAAAAAGTTGGCATGTCCCTGGAATTGCGTCCACTCCACCCCTGGGATGAGCGTCAGCCCTTCCACCTGCGGCAGCGACTCACGGCTGATGGGTTGATTGTGGTCGGTGACCGCCAAAAAGTCCAACCCATGCGCGCGGGCGTGGCGAGCGAGATGATCCAGTGTCAATATGCCGTCCGACCCGACGGTGTGGGTGTGCAGGTCGCCGATCAGCAGGCGGCGCTGCTTCATCTTAAATGTTATGGTATAGGTTACATCCACCCCCTCCGCGCCAACCCTATAGACACCAACCAAAATTTGCCAGGTGCCGGGGGTGATCGCTACCGTCTGATAACCGGGCGTAGACACGGTCTCTGACACAAAGATCTCGTCTTTGTTCGAACCGCTGGTGCCGACTTGCTCGCCCTTGGGGCCAATCAACCCCAAATCGATGGTGTTGACCCGTTTCTTGACCGTGAATTCCCCCATGCTAAGAGGCAAATTCTCATAAAAGTGCATGGGGTAATCGTACGCAATCGTCAGAATTTCGACGCCCTCCGGTACCTCGAAGGGCACGGTCAGGTACTGCAACTGCTGTGAGCGCTCAAAATGACGCACAATTTCAAAGGTCTGGTCAGGCACTGGAGTGGTGGCGAAATTCATCAGACTCCAGGGGTTGGTAAAGGGAAAACTTTCTTCAGCCACACGGCGATGTGTTTGGTCCAATAAGACCAGGTGTGACCACCGGGGTGCTCTTCGTAGTCGACGGCTACGCCAACTTGTCTGAGACCGTTGGCAAAGAAGCGGCTCATCCCCAGCAGGTCGTCTTCCGTACCGCAGCTCATGTACAGCCTGGGGAAGCGTGCGGGGTTCTGGGCGATCATACCCAGCCAGGTGACCGGGTCGTTCAAGCTGCCAGGCACTTTATCGACGCCGCCAAAAACCAGGCCCATCTCGTGCATTAGTTTGGGGTCAAACGCCTTGTCAGGAGGGATCATCCCAGGGTCGAGCACCAGCAATCCCGAAAGCGACAGTGCTGCGCTGTAGAGCTCCGGCCGCAAAAAGGCAGCTTTGAATGCGCCGTAGCCCCCCATTGAAAGCCCGGCGATGTAGGTCTTCTCACGGGTCTGGTTGAGCCGTAACAGCTTATGCAGGTAAGCCGGCAGCTCCTCGGTGATGTAGGTAAAGTAAGCCTGGCCGTTATCCTGATCAGCGTAGATGCTGCGTCCACCGCTGGGCATGACCACCACCAGACCATAAGTGTTGGCCAGATCCTCGATGTTCGAGTAGCGCGGCCAGGCACTGGCGTCGTCCGACAGCCCGTGCAGAAGATACAACACCGGGAAGTCCTCCAGCGCACGCGTTCTCAACACAGAAGGATCGGGCAGAATCAGGTTGAGCGGCAGGCACATACCAATGGTTTCGGGGTCGTGGTCGATGTGTACAAAAGCCATCAGATCACCTTCTCCTCAATTTCGACTGGTTCGGCTTGCAGTGCTTCGCGATTGGGGAAGTGTAAAAAGGCCGAGAATACCAGCGCGATGATCATCAGCACCATCGGGAAGACTGTCAGCAACGATTTGGCCGCCAAACCGGGCTGGGGTCCGGGGTTGTCACCGCTCTCAAAGGCAAACAGGCTGAAGAGTAGCAGAAAAGCCACGCCCTTAAACGCCTCCGAAAGGCGATTCATGAAGCCCAGTGCGTTGCTGATGATGCCCTCGCGGTGCACTTTATTTTTAGCGTAGTCCTCGTCCATAATGCGCGCGTGCACCAGATCCATGGTGGTGATGACGCCGGCAAAGCCGAAGCCGACCAAAATCGCCGAAAGCAGCGCCGGCACGAAGGAAGTGGCGAAGTACAGCGGGATATATGAAAGCGCCAGCGTCAGCATGGCCGCGCGCCATACCTTCATCAGGTCATAGCGCCGTACGAATGAAGCCCAGATCGCTACCGCGCCGATCGCGACCAGCAGCACTGTGGCTAACATCAGTGTGGTTTGCAAGTCCGAGATGCCCAGGGTGTACTTGGCGTAGAAAGGCAAGCCCGCCATCACCAGGCTCATCGCCCCGCTATAGAAAGCGTTGGTCAAGCCCGCAATCCAGAATTTGGGATTGCTGACAAGATTCTTCAACGAGCTCCATAGCACCGGTTTGGGCTCCTCCAGACGTTCAGGGTGCTCCTCGGCTTTGATCGCCATATACAGGATCACCACGCCGCCGATAATACCGTAGATCAGCGCCGTCGTGCCAAAACCAATCGCGCCTGCCACCACTGGGGTGAGGGCGATGCTGATGATCATGGCGACCAGCTGGAATGCCTGACGCATGGCGTTGGCCTTGGCGCGTGAGACATCATCGGGAAAGAGTTCGGGGAAGAGCGCACCGTAATTGGCGTTAATGAGCGAATCAACCGTGCCGGTAAAGACGTAGAAGAGCGCCGCCCAGGCGAGGAGGGAATTGCCTTCCAGAAACTTGGGGGTGGAGAAGAAGGCGATGAGGCCCAACACCAGCAGCGGCGTGCCGATGATCAGCCAGGGGCGTCGGCGACCCCACTTGCTGCGCGTGCGATCCGACAAGTAGCCGTAGATGGGGTTATCGATCATGTCGATGATGGTGTAGAGGATGAGGACGATGCCCCACTGGTTGGTGGGAACGCCCATCTTGTCGACGTAGTAGACAGCAGCGTAGGTTTTGAGCAGGTTGATGGGAATGGATGTGCCGAACATACCGACTGCGTAGTTAAAGGTTTTGGAACGCTCAGTTGTGGCCAAGGGAAACCTCCGGGGTAGTGGAATGTGATGAGGTAATTATATCCTGAGCGGAAATCAGGGGGTAAATTTTGCAGTAAACGCCTTGTTAAAGATTTTGGAACGCTCAGTTGTGACCAAGGGAAACCTCCGGGGTAGTGGAATGTGGTGAGGTAAATCTATCCTGATGATTCTGGCCAGGCCGTAATTAGTAATTTTTCTTACATGCGTACGGCAATGTGATGGGTCGTTGGACGGGCATGACCTACCAAGTCATCTTCTCCGTGATCAACCAATGCATCGCTCACATAAGAGGTTGGTTAACATTTCACGCCAACTTCGACAAAAACTTCCCATCCCTCCCCAAAATAGGCATAATACCTTTAACAATAAAACTAATCGAGAGGTATTCAATATGTCCAAAAAAATCGCTATCATTATCGGCTCACTCCGCAAGGACTCTAACAGTGGGCGGCTGGCCAAAGCCTTCGCTTCCCTGCTGCCCGAGGGTTACCAGGCCTTCTTCCCCCACATCGGTCAGCTGGAGCTCTACAACGCGGATTACGACACTGAAGGCAACTCGCCCGCTTCCTACAATGCCTTCCGCGAAGAAATGCACCAGGCTGACGCAGTCATCTTCGTCACCCCCGAACACAACCGCAGCGTCCCCGCCGCCCTCAAAAACGCGCTGGACATCGGTTCACGACCTTACGGTAAGGGTGTATGGAGTGGCAAGCCCGCCCTGGTCGTCAGCAGTTCGGGGGGTGCGCTGGGCGGCTTCGGCGCCAATCACCACCTGCGTCAGTCACTCGTCTTCTTGGATATGCCCGTGCTGGCCCAACCTGAAGCCTACATTGGCGCAGCTCAGGAACTGGTCGACTCGGATGGTAAGATTGCCAAGGACGAAACGCGCAAATACTTCCAAATGATTGTGGACGCGTTTGTGAAGCACATTGAACGTTACTAACTTCCGACATTTTTCAATCAAAGCCCCCAAACGGGGGCATTTTTGATGAATTGAAGAAAGTTAAATTGGCAGCTCATAGCGGTAGCGGATATCTGTCCGTTTTACGGCGCGTGCAGGCAGTAAAAGACTACAAGACTGCCATGCTGCGCTCACAATGACACCCGGTCGTTTCACGGCGAGTGCAGGCGGGATGGGGTGGCCCCACAAGGGGAGGCTTCGCACAACCCCATTCACTACGTTAAGATAATACAACTGTTGGCACGGGTGCCTGCAACTGGTAAAGACAAATGTTCTTCGGTAGGCTCAACCCCCTGTGGTTGACCATGGTGCGACTGATCGGATTTGCAGGCACGAGAGATTGGCAGGCACGGGGGCCTGCCACTACTGATTGCTGCGCAAATCAAAACAAACTCTCCCCCGTTTACGAGTCCGTTTCATGGCGGGCACCCTCACTTCGCTTCGCCCCCACTACCCCTTATCGCGGGCGGGCGGGGGATCTATGGAGGGGGCATGCAGGTAGCTGATACCTGTAGCAAAAGACCCTCATCCGCCCTACGGGCACCTTCTCCCGCGGGCGAAGGTTAGCAGAAAACATCCCCAAGTGGCTGAAAACCTTTATAATTGCCTCACTTGCCAAATCGCTCACAGAAAATGAGGTTTCGCGCATGACTTCGGACGCAAAACTGCTCCACTTCACCGTCAACCAAAAACCCTATGCCCTGCCTGAAGTAGCAGGTGAAAAACTCTCGGACCTGCTGAGGCTCCGCCTGGGGCTGACCGGCACCAAGATTGGCTGCGGCGAAGGGCGCTGCGGCATCTGCACCGTGTTGGTGGATGGCAAACCGACGCGTTCCTGCCTGACCCTCGCCATCAAGATCAATGGCAGCGACATCCTGACCATCGAAGGGCTGCGCGCGCTGAGGCCGGCAAACTTCCCCCCCGCCCACATCGCCGGTGTGGAAGACCTGAGCCTCTTGCATCCCCTGCAGCAAGCCTTCATCACCCACGGCGCGGTGCAATGCGGCTTCTGCACGCCCGGCCAGATCATGCGGGCTTACGCATTATTGAACGAAAACCCCGACCCCACTTTCGATGAGATCAAGGCAGCGTTGCAGGATGTGATGTGCCGCTGCGGCGGATATAACGCCATCGCCAGCGCGGTGAAAGCTGCGGCGGAGGCCCTGCGCGAGCATAAAGCGGTGGCTGACGCGGTCATTTCCTTGAAAACCTCTGTCTACGCGCATATCGGCAAAGTAGCCGCCCGGCCGGACGCCATCGCCAAGGTGAACGGCACGGCCAAATACACTGATGACCTGCACTTTGAGGGCATGCTCTACGCCCGGGTGGTCAGGGCGCGCGTGCCTTCTGCCATTTTGAGGGCTCTCGACACCCAAGCGGCGGTTGACTTGCCCGGAGTGGCGGCGGTGATGACAGCCTCAGACCTACCCGCGGCACGGCACCACGGAATTTACGTGCACGACTGGCCAATTTTAGTGGGAGTGGGTGAGCGCATCCGCTATATGGGTGATGCCATTGCGCTGATCGCGGCCGAAACCCAGGCCATCGCCGACCAGGCAGTAGCGCTGATTAAGGCTGAATTCGAGACCCGGCCCGTGATAACCGATCCGGTCAAGGGGTTCGAACCGGAAGCGGAACTGCTGCACAAGAACGGCAACTTGCTGAAGCACATCAAGGTGCGCCGCGGGGACGTCGAAAAAGGATTCGCTGAAAGCGCCGCGGTGATCGAACACACTTTTTTTACCCCTTTCAGCGACCACTTCTTCATGGAGCCTGAATGTGCTGTGTGCGTACCGCGCGAGGACGGCGGTTTTGACTTGTATGAGGGCACGCAGATCCCCTACGCCGATCGTCAACAGGTGGCCGCGGCGCTGGGGTTGATCGAGGAGCAGGTGCGCGTACGCGGACAGCGCGCTGGGGGCGGATTTGGCGGCAAGGAAGATATCGCCGGGCAGATTCACGCCGCACTTCTGGCGCAGAGGACCGGCAAGCCGGTCAAATTACTTTTTACCCGGCGTGAAAGCCTGTTGGTGCACCCCAAACGGCACGCCACGCAGATCCGCGTTAAGCTGGGGGCATCGCAGGACGGCAAACTGCTGGCGGCGGAAACCGAACTTTACGGCGATACCGGCGCGTACGCCTCGCTGGGCGACAAGGTAATGACGCGCGCGGCCACGCACTCGACCGGCCCTTACGCCATCCCCAACGCCAAGGTGGATTGCTACGCGGTATATACCAACAATCCGCCCGCCGGAGCCTTCAGGGGCTTCGGCGTCATGCAGTCAGCGTTTATTATTGAATCCGCGCTGGACATGCTGGCGGAGAAACTGGGCATCGACCCGCTGGAGATCAGGCTGATCAACGCGCTGAAGGTGGGCGATATGACCAACACCGGCCAACTGCTCGACTCGAGCGCCGGACTACCGGAGTGTTTGAGGGGCATTGCCAAACGTTGGCAGGAGATGGGGATAACACAGCCCTTCGTGCCAGTTGAGGAAGTGATCGACGGCAAGCGGATGAAAACTTGCTGGGGATTGGCTTCGGCGTTCAAGAATACCGGGCTGGGAGGCGGGGCGGACGACGCCAGCGGCGCGGAAGTGAGCCTGTTAAACAACCGACGCTTGCAGATCAAGACCGCCGCCAGTGAGGTTGGTCAGGGGATGGTCACCACGCTGGCAATCATCGCTGCCGAGGTACTCAAACTGCCGCTGACGCAGATTAATGTCTATTTGATGGACACCGACCTTACCCCGGACGCAGGCCCTACCACCGCCAGCCGGCAGACCTTCGTGAGTGGCAACGCTGTCAGACTGGCCTGCGAGCAACTGAGAGACAACCTGGTTAGGGTGGGCGCTTTAGCGCTTGGGACGGATGAAGATGTATTGACGTTGGGCGAAAACGGCCTTTCGGACGGCATTCGCACGCTGGATTGGCAGAAATTGTGGGAGCTTTTGAGTGAAGCGGAGCGCAGCGCGCTGGTGTATTACCATGCCCCGGCCACCAAACCAATCGAGGAAGGCGGGCGCATCCACATCACCTATGGATTCGCGGCGCAGGCAGTCAAGATCGCTGTGGACGAGGCGGCCGGGAAGGTGAAAGTGCTCAAGGTTCTGACCGCCAACGACGCCGGCAAGGTCATCAACCCACTGGGCTTCCAGGGGCAGGTGGAGGGCGGCGCGGTGATGGGAATCGGTACGGCGCTGATCGAGGAGTATAAGGTGGTGGACGGGGTGATCGAGAGCGACCGGGCGGCGCGCTACCCGATCCCAAGGATGCACGACGCTCCTGAGATCGAGTCGATCATCGTGGAAGCGGAGATGAAAGAGGGTCCGTTTGGTGCGAAGGGCATCGGCGAGATCACCTCCATACCCACCCCGCCGGCGATTGCCAACGCACTTTACTTTGCCACTGGTGTGAGATATGACCGCCTGCCGATCAGGTTGAAAACAGCTGGTAGCTCATAGCTGATAGGAGAAAAGATAGCTCAAAGCTCAAAGCTGAAAGCTGATAGGGAACGACAGCAAGATCATCGCGCACGGTTGCGACCCGACACAAGGTAACCCCCTACCTCGATCGCTGCGCTCACGATGCCTCTTCCGATGGTGGAGGCCCTGATTGCACCGGTCTGCAGTTTAAAAATCTCGACATGCTGAGCGAACGCGTCTGGATGACACGACAAAAGATAATGTTCGGAGGAGAGATAAAGAAAACTAAGGTGTTTTTCCTGGCAGCAATGCTTCTTTTGACCGGCTGTAGCACCAGGCTGACGGCTCAGGATGTGCTGGGAAGTATCTTCGTGCTTGAACAGCCCTCCCCTGCTACACAAACACCAACTGTGACTGCAATCCAAACCCTGCTTCCGACGGCGACCCCCGTTCCAACAGCCACCATTCCAGCAACAGCGACTCCTTCCCAACCCAAGACATATGATACGCAGCGACAGAGAATCACAGCGTTGATGGAGGGGTACGGTTTTGTTGAGGATTATTACCTGTCGGACACGTATTGGGATCAATTGGTTGCGCGTATTGAGGCGTTCGGAGCGGCTGAGAAAATATCTGCGCTTGAGTTTCATGGCAACAATTACTCCATGTATGACGGATTCTACTCAATGAATCCCGAGGCATTCTATGGTCAGATGGAGACCATGATGGCAAATCAGTATCACTTTGTCACGATTCACGAACTTCAGGGTTTTTTAGAGGGTTGGTTGGATTTACCGAAACGGTCAATCATCCTGACAACTGATTCGGGGGCAGGGTCCAAAGAATCGTTCAATAGCATCATAGGGCAGTTTTCGGAGCTGGAAATCAAATTTGGATACAGACCTCACATGCAGTCTTATATTTGGACAGCTGGGATGAAGGAAGAAGAAAACCTTAATTGTAGAGATAATGCTTGCTGGAAATTATTCGTGGACACAAAAGAGACGGGGTTTTTCACTTTTGGCACCCATTCTCAGTCCCACGTGAGCATGGGCAATTATGGCGCGCAATTCATTCGCGAGGATTTGATCACATCCAGACAAAAGATACTCGAGAATACTGGGTTGAATGTCTATGGGCTGACCTGGCCACACGAGTCTTGTTCGCAGGAATCGGGAGCTTTGAAGGAGATTGGCATCAACTTCGCCTTTGGCGGCCATAGTAAATCCGGCTTAGACTTGTTTGTTTACAAGACAGATGGAATGGTCAATTGCCTGCCGCGGATTTTTCCGCCGAACCCCTCGGGGTATTCGTCAAGGCCGGTTGGGTTTACGTTGGTGGAGATATTGAAGTCACAGGAGAATTGA
The DNA here is from genome assembly GCA_049657925.1 of Anaerolineaceae bacterium. Classification (GTDB taxonomy): domain Bacteria; phylum Chloroflexota; class Anaerolineae; order Anaerolineales; family Anaerolineaceae; genus Mesolinea. The sequence continues at coordinate 3,696 of JBASOE010000089.1, read as the reverse complement.
TTGGGCGGGTTGTGCTCCAACAGATGATCAGGCAACCGGCATCCTTTGTCGCTCAACTCCACCCTACAGGGGATTTGAGGCAAGTTTTAACACACCAGCAACAATCAATTGTTGGGTTACGCTCCGTGAATACGGTTGGTTATTGCAGATGGGCGGTCATTGCACCCAACTTTACAGGAAAGCAGTGTTTACGCGGCGTTTCTGGGCGAATTCTCGGCGTCAAGGATGTTCTGGATGGCGTCGCTGATGCGGGTGGCGGTCTCTACGTTGTTCATGGTATAGAGGTGGATGCCCCGCGTGTCGTGATCGATCAGGTCAACGATTTGCTCGACGGCATAGTGGATGCCCGCGTCGTAGAGCGCTTTGGGGTTGTCGCCATAGCGGTTCAACATGCGCGCCAGCTTATGGGGCACGCTGGCACCGCTGAGGGTCACCGTGCGTTCGATCTGGTTGACGTTGGTGATGGGCATGATGCCAGCCAAGATGGGTGTTTGGACGCCAGCTTGCTCGGTTTTTTCGCGGAAGGCATAGAATTTTTCGTTGTCGAAGAACAGCTGGGTGGTCAACAAACTGACCCCTGCTTCGATCTTGTGCTTGAGATTTTCGATGTCCTGTTCCATCGACTCGGCCTGGTAATGAATTTCAGGGTAGCAGGCTCCGAAAAGGTTGAAATCGGGATACTTGTGCTTGATGTAAGCGGCCAGGTCGCTGGCGTGTTTGAAGTCATCTTTGGGTTCCACTGTAGGGGAGATGTCGCCGCGCAGCACCATAATGTTTTGGATCTGGTTGACCTGTAGCTGTTCAAGTACGGCGTCGATCTGGCTGAACTCGCTGTTAACACAGGTCAGGTGGGCAACCGGCTCGACGTGGTAGGTGGTGCGGATAAGCGAAGCGATCTCGACGGTCTTGTCGCGCTGGGCGGTGCTGCCCCCCGCCCCATAGGTCACGCTGATGAAGTCCGCCGGGATGCCGCGCATCTTGAGCAGCGAATTGTAGATCACGTTGTAGGGGGAATCTTTCTTGGGCGGAAAGATCTCCAGCGAGAAGAGCACTTTTTTGTAATTGAAGAGTTCAGCGATGTTCATAATGGCCCTATTTTAGTCCATGTTGGGAAATAGAAAAGGCCTGGCGATTGGAGTTGCCAGGCTTTGGTTTGCTTGCAGGCTTCTTACTTGGTGGTCAAGTAATTGGCAAGACCCAACTGTTCGATCTGGCTAAGCTGAGTTTCGATGTAGTCGAGATGATTTTCCTCGTCAACGAGGATGTCGTCAAGCAATTCCTTGGTGCCATTGTCCTTGGCGGTGACACACACCTGGATGCCATCGTTGTACGCCTTGACGGCGCCTTGCTCAGCGGCAAGGTCATTCTCAAACATGAGTTTGACATCCGCTCCGATGTGGATCGGGTGTAATTCGGTGACGATGGGCAGTCCCTCGAGGAAGAGGATACGAGCGATGTGTTTCTCGGCGTGTTTCATTTCGGTGATGGCGCGCTTCTCGGTATCCTGATGCAACTTTTCGTAGCCCCAGTTCGCAAACATTTCTGAGTGAACTATGTATTGATTGATCGCGGCCAATTCATCCGCAAGCAGGAAATTCAGGGTTTCGATTACTTTGGCATTGCCTTTCATGTATAGCTCCTTTTAGTTGATTTAATTTGTAATAATTATAAGCCTGAAACAAAACGATATATCCCAGTGTAGAGCCAGTTCTGATTAGAATAGAGATATGAACCAATCCAACCTCGCCCGACACCTCGGTAAAACCCTCACTGCGATCATTGACCGGCCGCTGGGGTCGAGGCATCCAGCGTGGGGTTTTGAGTATGGGTTGAATGATGGCTATATCAAAGGCTTACCTGGCCCGGATGGCGAAGACCAGGACGTTTATATCATGGGTGTGGAAGAGCCATTGGAGACGTTTACAGGAGTATGCATCGCGGTGATCCTTCGGGCGAACGACGTGGAAGGTAAACTGGTGTTGGCCCCGGCAGGGTTGGCTTTCGATCGCGAACAGATCGCAGAGGCCGTGGCTTTTCAGGAACAGTTCTTTGAGTGCCACATTCTCCTGCCTGGGGACTCTGCTTAGCGCACAACTCTCAGGTTTGTAACGCACTCCCAGATTTCAATTCCCCATTGAGCAATAATTGGTAAATTACGCTCCCCCCAGGAGCAGGCGATGCTATAATCAGGCAAACTTTTAGGACTGTTTGGATTATTTAACAACGTTCGCGAGGTGTTCATGACCGAATCCAAAGTTGGACTACAAATCAGTCGTAAATCATTCACGTCATCGGTGATTATCTTGCTGCTACTCATGCTGGTCGCCGGGGTTCTGACACGCGTGATTCCTGCCGGGCAGTTCGCACGTGTTATAGATGATGGGCGGGAGAGCATTGTGCCTGGCTCTTATCAAACCATCGGAAAAGTAGACTACCCCATCTGGCGTTGGGCAACCGCGCCACTGGAAGTGTTGTGGGGTCCGGACGCGGCTACAGTGATCGTGATCATTGTTTTTCTGCTGATGATCGGAGGCAGCATCGCCGTGTTGGAGAAAAGCGGCCTTCTTATGTATAGTATGCGGTGGCTTGTTGACCGTTTCGGTCAGCAAAAGTATCGTCTGATGGCTATTTTGGTGTTTTTCTTCATGCTGCTGGGTGCCTTAATCGGTACTTTTGAAGAGATGATCGCATTGGTGCCGCTGGCGATCACTTTGGCAGTCTCTTTGGGTTGGGATTCATTGACTGGCCTGGGCATGAGCCTGATGGCGGCTGGGTTCGGCTTCGCCGCGGCCATCTCGAACCCATTTACGGTGGGGGTAGCCCAACGCCTGGCAGGGCTGCCGGCCTTCTCGGGGGTGCTGTATCGCCTGTTGGTGTTCGTGATCATTTATGCTTTGCTGATGACGTTCTTGCGGAATCATGCCCACAAGGTGGAAAAAGACCCGTCCAGTTCGCCTGTTTACGCTGAAGACACGCCTTTGAGAGCGAAATTCGCCAATCAATCTGTCGGGCTACAAACTGAACAACCTGAGTTGAATCGCGCGATGCGCTCCTTTGGCTTCTTTCTGGCGTTGATCCTGGTTGTGATCGGATTAGGGTTCGTGGTACCACCGCTCGCGGATGTCAGCTTGCCTTTGGTAGGGCTGTTGTTCCTGATCGGAGCATTGGTGGCTGGTCGATTGAGCGGTTACGCATCGTTTGGAGCGATTCTGAAGGACCTGTTCAAAGGGATGGTGGGCATTCTGCCGGCAGTTCTGCTAATCCTGATGGCGATGAGCGTCAAACACATCATGACCTCTGGTAGAACCATGGATACGATCCTCTTTTATGCCTCAGAGCGCCTAGGCGGCATGAGCCCTTATGTGGCTGGAATTTCGATCTACCTGTTGGTCCTGTTTTTGGAGTTTTTCATCAGTTCAGGCTCGGCCAAAGCATTTTTGGTCATCCCGATCATCGCGCCATTGGTGGACATTGTGGGTCTGACACGTCAGTCAGCGGTGCTGGCGTTCACATTTGGGGATGGGTTCTCGAATGTGTTCTTCCCCACCAACGCCGCGCTCATGATCGCTTTGGGGTTAACAGTGGTGAGTTATGCCAAGTGGTTCAAGTGGACGTTTAAGCTGCAATTAGCGGTGTTTGGGATCACGCTTTTATTGTTGTTCGCGGCGATTGGGTTTGGGTACGGTCCGTTTTAAG
>JBASOE010000088.1:0-11014 GCA_049657925.1 Anaerolineaceae bacterium | reverse complement strand
TTTTTATGACAGGGTCACGTAGTAGTTTTTTCGCGACCCGGAGGACGATGGTTAAGGTTTGGTGAATGAACGTCCTCTTTTTAAAAAACTTTTGTGAAATGGAAAAAAATTTTAAGATTCGAATCCGTTTGATTCGGTCAAAGCCTGGCGGATGATGATTGTGCCATATGGTGTTGTTGGAATTCTTTCGTAAAAAGTCACCACCCAAAGTAAAGTGACGAATAACGAAAGTTGAATTATCAACTTGATTTATCTCACAAGGTATTCATTGAAACAAGAATAAATTACCCACCTCGGTGCGCATGCAGAGCAGAAGCGTGGTGGGTACGGTTGGTTTGATTGTATCCAGGTTTACCCATAATGAGTCTTTTCTGGCAAGCTTCAGGAGATCAAAACCCGAATAAGGTTATTTTGTATCGGGGATTAACTTGAATTCAAGCTTTGCGCCTAAAGCTTCAACAACCTTGGCAAGGAAGGATAAACTCGGAGTGCACATGCCATTTTCCAATCTGGCGAGCGCTGGTTTTCGCATTGCGTTGTCTGACACGCCAAGTAATGGATCAATGTGTCTGTAGTAGCCCTTTTACGAAGGTTCGCCAAGTTTTCTTTTTGAAGGTGTTCGAAATGTCCTCAGAATTAATGGGGTGCGTACAAATATCCCCACAAGAGCAATCCCGCTCGAAACCAATAACACTGAGGTTAAATCACCCATAAAGAGCATGATAAATTTGAACATACCGCTCGCCAATATAGCCACTGCGATCGCTATCAAAATCAGATTGAGGATGATCGGCAACAGGATGTGAAGTAGCCACATCCGATCGGAACTGGGGTGGTTGGTTGGATTCATCCCCCAGCGTTTTATTTTTCTTAACGTAGCAAGAATATCGATGATTTGAAGAACCGGCAAAAACAAGAAGCCGCGCACTACCCAGGGGAGGATGCCCCACGCGTTGGGTTGAGGTGGAATGCCGGCCAACATAAGCGCTGCGGCTTCGCTGGTGGCCCAAAGGGCATAATTGAACATCTGTTCATTGGTATTGACGAGCAGAACCATGGCGCGATTCTGCTCTGGTAGGCACGCCATATAAGCAAAATAATCGGGTACTTCGCCATAATGAAATACCAACTGCCCCTGGCTAAACTCTTTACTAAACCACCCCATGCCGTAATTTCCCATTCCCATACCTGCTACGCTTATATCGGCTGCAGGTTGGTGCATTTGTGCAATTCCTTCGGGGGAGAGAATTTGAACGCCGGCATATTCCCCTTCGTTCAGCTGGGCGATTAAGTAATGACCTATATCTTCAACGCTGGAGATAAGCTGGCCAGACGCCAATGATCCAATCGGTACCGCCAAATTGGGCACGGCAATGGGAAAACCGAACCATTGTTGGTGACCCACTGCCAGGTTGTCTTGCTGAGCCGCGGCCTTGGATGTATGGCTGTGGAGCATATCCAGAGGCGCATAAATGTGCTTCTGAATGTAGTCTGCGTAAGATTCACCGCTGGCAGTTTCAATGACCAAGCCCAGCAGGTTGTAATTCAAATTACTGTATTCCCAGGTCGAACCCACTTGGCGGGTAAGCTCTAAGGTTGCCAAAGCACGAGCCTGCTGTTCAGCGGCTCCCTGCGAATTATCGAAATTACTCAGGGCAATCATTCCTGATGTTCCTGGCAAACCACTCGTTTGGTTGAGCAAGTGTCTCACAGTGATCTGAGCTGCAGCTTGGGGATTAGCAAGCGAGAACCAGGGCAGGTAACGCTGAATTGGGGCATCCAGCTCGACCTTGTCAGCTTCTACCAATTGCATAATAGCCAGGGCAGTGAAGGATTTGGTAAGCGAGCCGATAAAGTAAGGTGTTTGAGGAGTTGGTGCCTTTTCACTGGAACCTGTCACCCCAAAACCTTTTATATGTACGATCTCGTCTCCTTCGATAATCACCAGTGAAGCCCCAGGAATGTTTAACAACCCCAGCTGTTTTTCGAGATACACGTCGATCTCTTCGAAAGTATAATCCTGAGAGAGTCCGTTTGAACCGCTGTTCGCCTGTACCGGATTTGCGGCAACAAGATCGAGGATCAGTACCAGCGTCAGAAAAACAGCTGACCATTTCAAGAACATTCTTTTAATATCCGTGTTCTTCTTTCCTAACTGGATACGAGTAAATAATTTATTCATGTTCCTTTTCCCTTGATTGCATAACAACGACAGTTAATTAATGACGGGGAACTTCCAGGCTTTCCCGGGCGCGCTTGGTTATTCCTGCTGCGCCTGGATCAGCGCGTTCTCGATACATTGGAGATAAGCTTTAGAGGTGAGAGTTGCGCCGCTGATGGTATCTATCTGGAGTGACTGTGCTTCGATGACCCGATCGTAGAGCATCTCAATATTTGTATTTTCTGTTCCCGGGTCTTTACTGCCTAAGAGTTGAATAACAGTTACTTTACCATTCGTCACCGTGACATCACATTCGTTGACCCGCCACTTGTACATGCCACCTGCATACGCGCCATAATAAGTGCCATCGTTCAGCTTATCGAAATTGACGGAATTCAATGGAAGGCTTGCAGCCTCAAGATGCTCTTTGGAGAGGATCATCCAGCCGATCCCCCCGCCAATTGCCAGGATCACCAAAATGATCACCAGCATGATCATACCCCGCCTCCCTTTACGTTTCCCCTTCTGTTTTATATCCTCTTTCACAGTCATAGTGAATTTCTCCTTTGACCAAGAATCCAATCTTTATATTTGTTGTGTTTGGAGCAGCGCATTTTCCACCGCCTGAAGATAGACTTTTGAAGTGAGGGTAGCGCTGGTGATTGTATCCACCTGGAGTGATTGTGCCTGGATGACTCGGTTGTAGAGCTCCTGGCGCTGCATATTCTCGTTGCCCAGGTCATTAGTACCTGCGGGTTGAATATCAGACACTTTACCTGAAGATACGGTAACCCGGCATTCATTGGCGCGCCATTTGTACATTCCGCCGGCATAGGTCCCATGATAGGTGCCGTCAATCAACTTACTAAAATCCACTGCATTCAGCGGCAGACTTCTGGCTTCACGATGCTCTTTGGATAAGTACAACCAACCGATCCCCCCGGCTGCACCCAAAACAGCCACAACTATGAGTGCGATCAACCAACCATTCATTTTGTTTTTCTCCTTTTCTTTCATTCAATCCAAAATTGTCACTTTACTGCCTTTATCAGCTTGAAAACGGTACCTCAAACCTTGAGTAACATAAATTTGCAAGTCAGTGTCTATGAGAATAGCGTCTATTTGAGGATAGTTTCTCAGGAATTCATGCCCTTTTTCTATCCCAGCTACGAACAATATTGTAGATAATGCGTCTGCTGCCAATGACTTCTCTGCAACAATGGAAACGCTGATCAATCCAGATTCGGAAGGATATCCGGTTGTTGGATTCAGAATATGATGGTGCCTTTTCCCCTGGCTGTCTGTAAAGTAACGCTGATAATCTCCGGATGTCACCACGCTCTGGTTAATCACAGAAACTGACCCAATTAATTTGTTTTCTTGCCGGGGATGCTGAATGCCAACATGCCACGGAGAACCATCTGGTTTTGCTCCCAAAGTGACTACGTTTCCACCGAGATTTGAATAAGCCGAAGCGATGTCAAATTTCTTGAAAACCTCCAGAATCTTGTCGCCAGCAAATCCTTTCCCGATTCCTCCCAGGTCAACGGACTGTCCTACATTTCTTAGTCCGGCGGTTATTTCCCAGGGATTCAGGATCAAATCTCGATAATTCACCAAAGGAAGAACCTGTTGGATGCTTAATGCATCAGGCTGTGTAGATGATTCCTTGGCGATATTCCATAAGGTGATTAGTGGTTCAATGGTCACGTCAAAGCATCCTGGAAAACATCGTGAAAATTCAACAGCTTTTGACAGCACTTCGTAGGTTTCGAAGCTTACCTTTTCGTGTTTTATCCCTGCAGATTTATTAACCCGGTTGACCTCACTTTCCGGCATGAATCGGCTAAAGAGCCCTTCTAGGCGCTTGACTTCCGTATGAATTGCTTTAAGGCTTTCTTCAGCAGATATACCAAAAGCCTTATGACTCATAACTGTTCCCATCGCACAGTGAGTTTGCTGGGCAATCATCCAATTTTCCAGCAACATGCTATCCTTTACTTTCTCCACATTCTGTTGCCTGGTTTGCACGAGGTGCTAAGCCGTTCATGATAAATCCCATTAAGTAATCTTGAATTTTGGGGAAGTATTGAAGCCCAATTTCTTCCTTATGTGTGTCAATAATGATTATGACTGTAAATAAGGCCATAATCATCTCGCTCTCGATATCATCCCTTAGTTTTCCCTCAACCTGCCATTTTTTCACGATCTCAATAAAGCTGGAATAAAGGAAATCGACATGTTCTAAACCATTTTCCTCGCGGTATTTTTTTTCTATCTTATTAAATTCATCCTTGTTGTACCATTCCCTCAGGATCGGGTTAGATGTAATGCCCTCCATATTTCGCTGCATTAATTCTTGTATGACTTTAAAGGGAGCCTCATTAGGATCCACAACCTTCAATATTGCCCTTTTTAGTTTTACGTTTTCCTCCAAAAAAATATCCATGAACAGCTTTTCTTTTGAGGTATAGTAAAGATAAAAAGTGCCAGTAGCTATTCCAGCCATTTTTGTAATTTCAGACACATTGGTATCCTTGTAGCCTTTGGAACTGAACAGCTTTTTTCCACATTTTTGAATTTCCACTTTTTTGTCTATCATTTCTTTACCTCCTTACAACCTCCTATATTGACAGACATTAACTTATTAGTTATTGCCAGTATTCAAATGAGTAATTAGAATAATGAATGAATTAATTTATATTCATTCATTATTCTAATACAGCCTTTTGTTTATGTCAAGACCCCTTTGCAAAATTGTTCAGGTGTTTGTCAGGATATGGTTTCAATTTTGCTTGAGATAAACAAGGAATTAGTGCAATGTCTAACTAAAATCAAACTTAATTTAATCCAGAAAAAATTTTGTAATTTTATAAATCACATAATTTTCTATTTTTCGATATATCAATTTGGATAGTCTTTTTAAGTTAACACCTGCCGAAATTGGTATATTGTAGTGGACTTGCTCGAATGATAATCTTTGTCTATCACTCGATAAGATTGTTAATGCCTAGCATAACCCACACTTTTTAACTAAATAACTCAAGGGATCAACGCATTTCTAAACCAAAAACGCCCATTTCTGGGCGTCTAAAAATAGTAGCGGGGAGCGGATTCGAACCACTGACCTCCGGGTTATGAGCCCGACGAGCTGCCACTGCTCTACCCCGCAATGGAATTGACAGTATAGCCTACTTCGGAGCATGAGTCAAGCAACACCCTAACAGCGACACCCTAACAGCGTATCGCGTTAGTTCATTGTGAGGAGGTCAGCACATGGTATACACTTTTTAGATAAGTCTTACGAGTTGTACCGAGAACGATGTTTGGAGTTATGGGGGATAAGATATCAAGACATTGATGTGCAATGCTGACCCCAACCTCGGGAGCGTCTTTGGGTAAAAGAATTTTCTGCTCGCCTTTGGGCAGATAATTATCACAGGTCAAACCAGTCATACCAGCAATGCCCATGATGTTCTCAGAATCTCAGTTGTTCCTCATTTGCTTTCCAAGGTCACTTTTATCGGATCATAAGAAAAATCAAGTAGGGTAATCGCTCTTAAAATCCTTCTGTGGAGATGTGCCAAACAGAAAAGATATCTGTTTGGTAACTCCACAGAAGTTTGTCGGTTTATCCTATCCAGGTATAAGGAACACGTCAGGCCGGTATACTTGCCGTCTGGGGCAGTTTGCCTAAAGCTTCCAGCTCATCGGCTACATCTTTAAGACCCAAAGACTCATAATGTTCCCTGGTTGGCCAGCCGGTCTCGCGATCCCAACCCATATACTCGTAGAAGTTGCCTGTGGTTACTTTGAACTTTTCTGCGTCGTAGGTTCCGTAGGTTCGCGGAATGATCTCGTCGAATTCCATTTGAGCCGTCCGATTATGGTCGCGGATTTGAATCGCACGGAACAGTGTGTTTATCCGCTCACCAGCCTCGAAGAGTTCATCTTCGCTGGTTTCGATGCCGGTTACAGCTGAGAACGTTCTGGATTCGACTGCTGTCGTCCAGGTCCCTTCACCCACCGTTTCGTCGAATTGCCAGCCCATGTAATTGCGCAACGGGAACATAAAACACTCGGGCAGACAATCAATGATTGTTCCTCGTATTGTGCTGAGTTTTGCCCATTTCAATGGGAAAGTGGCTGTATATGGATCTACTTGTTTCATCATGGAATTTCCAACAAACTGCTGAAAATCAGCATGCGCCCAGTCTGGCCACTTGTTGTGATGTGGATCACGCGTATCAATCATCCAGTTCAGCATGCTAGGCAGGTTCATCGGGAAAGGCATTTCGGTCCCCAAACTCCGTGCAGTATACCCCCACCCTGCGAGCACAGCGACGGGCAGCCTCATCTTGCCGCCCATCCAGTGTTCTCCGCGGGCAGCTTCGGGTCCTTCGTAAATGGTATGCGCGTACTTGTCCGCTCCTAGTTTCTCGGTCGTCCGACGCAGCCCCTCAGCCAGTTGGTCGCCAAAACCTTGTCGGTAGGCGATCATATTGAGCAGCTTGGTCCACCACTCAACAGAGCGCACATCGGTGGGCATGCCCACAAGCGATTCGGTATCAATTCCCATCGCTTTCGTGTAGTACAGCCAGGGCACGATGCCATAGACGACCTCAAAATGTCCAAACCCTAATTGTTCGGCCAGCTCGTGAACTTCAAAGCCTTTGGCAAATTTATCACCTTCCTCCTGATGGAAGAACTGCTCATAACGGGTATGGTTACACCCGGTCATTGCGTGCAGAAGCCCAGGGTGAGTGGTCGCTGGTACATCCTTCAATTCATAGAATCCGCAGCCATGCAGACAGCCCAGGCCACAGGAATGGCTGAGGAATGAATAAGGTGTGTTGTCCACCAAACCCATCCAGTTGATCGCAAAATTCGGTCTTTCATTTGGTCCGACCCATGACCACCAGAATGGATTCTCTTCCTTGTCAGCCAGTTTGGCTTCCATCCAGGGATGATTAATCTTCTTGGGGAAGATATCTTCAGTGACTTTTATCAGCGCTTCAGGATCAGCCACTCTGACTTGATGCTTGCCTTTGGTCAGGGTAATTGCCTTAAGGTTTTTCGACCCCATAACGGCGCCAAAACCACCCTGCCCGGTCGCACTGTGAATGCCACAGCCGATGATGGCAAAACGTATAAGGTTTTCGCCTGCAGGTCCGATTCCATAAGAAGTGGCACCTTCACCATGACGCTTATACAGAATTTCTTGCGCGTCGACCAAACCCATACCCCACAGGTCCTTTGCTGGTCTGAGTTCAGGACCGGCATTAGTAATGAGCAGATAGCATGGTTCGGGGGATTTACCCTCTAAAATGATGCCGTCATATCCCAGCCACTTCAATTGTGTCGGAAAAGCGCCGCCAATACTGGAGTTGGTATATTGCTCAGGATAACTATAGGGAGAAATGGTGACGAATTCACCCCGGCCGCTTGATGGAGCCGCGGTACCGCCTGTCACACCTGCGGTGAAGATAAGTTTATTCTCAGGATCAAACGCCTTGACGCCTGGTTTCATCTCATCCCACCAGATGCGATGAGCCACACCCATCCCACCGATGTATTTGGGAACGTATTTCATCGTATCAACGGTAGAAAAAGTACCATTAGTGAGGTTTACCCTCAAAATCTTTCCAGTCCAACCATATTGTTCACTCATATCATCACCTCGTTTAGTACTTCTTCAGTTCAAGACACATCGTTGGGCACAACTGCACACAGATTGGACCTTCAGGTCTGTCTTTGCAAAGGTCACACATGACGGCTTTTTTCTTAACACTGTTAAAGTTGATCCGAGCGGGCTCCAATGGGCAAGCCTGAATGCACAATTTACATCCGGTGCATAGATCTTCATTGATAAAACGAGCGCCGGTAGCTTCGTCGACCTGGATTGCACCCACAGGACAGGCAGCCATACAGGAAGGCGATACACATTGTTTACAAGTACGAACGTAATAATCGCCTGTAAAAGTATCACTGACTTCCCAGATGCGGTTAAGTTCTGCTCCGCAGGCGCCTTCGTGAATCAGCGCGCAATAGAACTCGCAGACTTTGCAGTCCTGGCAGGCTGAAATTTTAGGGTCCACCATGCCGATGTACCCGATGGCTTTTGGAACAGGACGAGAATTAATGGTTACAGCTTTTACTTTCATAAAGTTCCTCCTTCAAAATCATTTTGGTGAGTTGAAATTAAAAACAGGTAGTTAGAAATCGGTGCATCTGATGAAAGCACATATTTATATTTAAGGCATGATTAAGTGTGAGATTCAATCGGCTCCTTTCCTTTTTTGAAAATAGATATAACCAAAACCATCGACAATGTTTATTTATCGACCGAAATGGCTCCTTTTCAAATACGGGAGGCAAAGGAATTGCTTCTTTTACCCAATGTTCTCAACGGCCACTTGGGCTCATTGAGAATCGGAGCACTGATTCAATTATGGTGAGCATCAATACTAAGCTTGATTATATGGATTCACATGTCTGAATGGATAGAGTATTTTTGTCTAATATTATAGTTATAACGTTTGACTATTTGTGCATTATGCACTATCATCGCCATTGTAGTTGGCGGAGAACACCTATGAAATTAAGTATGTTCATTCTGGCAGATTGGCTGGAAAAGTATAAACCTACAGCCAGTATCACGGAAGGTTCGGCTGTATTGTCAGGCGCCAGAATTTACTCTGCCTCTTCTTTCGACGGCTGTGATTCCGTCCTTTTAGTTGGGCGAGCTGGAGATCTTTTCCCCGATAAATATCAGAGCGAGCAAGTCATTTGCAAAAATAAAGATGATTGGATGCTGATCGACTGGCCCAATGTTAACGATGTGCTGAATGATGTTCTTAAAGCCTTCGAATTCTATAATCATTGGGAAACCAACCTGAAAGAGACAGCGTTTGCGAATGGATCATTTCAGACATTAATTGACATCAGCTATCCGATTTTTAAGAATCCCATTTTTATGGTGGATTGGTCTGGTAAGGTGCTTGGGCTGACCACTCAGAGTGAAGCGACGATGGACGGGACCACCTGGAATTACATGCGAACGAATGGCTATCTTCCTGCCTACGTGTACGATGTCGTCAAGATGAGCAGCGAGCAGTTTAGAAATATCGAAAACAACAAAGACATCTTCTATCTGGAAATTCCGGATTTTGATTATCGCTGCTTTCACTGTACTGTTTTCGTCGAGGACAAACCCTATTTGAATTTTGAAATATCCAAAAGTGAAAATCGCCTGACGGAAAGTACGAGGCAATTAGCAGAAATCCTTCGACAAGCTGTGGTTATTAAACTTCGTTTTAGCGACACATCCGCATTCATCCCTCCGGCTCAGACATTGCTTACGGAAATTCTATATGGTAGACCCTACCTTCAAGAAACATTGGACCAGGTTCTTTTTACACTTGGTTGGGTGCATACAAAAAGCTGGTACGTGGCCACTTTTCTTAATCCCCTTTCAGGTGAAATGCCTGGAACGGTTTTATTGCAGCAGCTTGGACGAGAATTTCCGAAGGGCTATTGTTTAGAATGGGAAAACCAGATTATTATGCTGATGGACTGCAAGGATTGGGAAGTTAGTTTGCCAAAACTGACGAAATTGTTAAAGGATGGCTCCTATTCAGCGGGTGTTTCTATGGCGTTCAACAATATTAGTGATTTAGCGAGCGGGTTCAAACAGGCTAAGATGGCTTTATCCTATTCTACTAAGGAGTCAGTTGTCACCCAGTGTGGAAATCATGTCTGGGATTATATGCTAGGTGAATTTGTGCAGAATTTTAGAAGCGAAGGAATGCTTCATCCCGCAGTTGAAACTCTTGAGAAAAACGATTGTAAAAACGGCAGTGAGCTCTTAAAGACCCTATACACATATTTATTAAATGAACGCAACGTAAACGATACCGCAAAAAAATTGTTTATTCACCGTAATTCTTTGCGCTACCGTCTGGAGCAAATTAACGACTTAATTGCCGTGGATCTCGAAAATACGGATGTTAGATTGCACCTTCTGTTTTCTTGTTTTATAAACGATCGAAAAAAGAAAACAAAGTAAGCTGAACCTAATTTACATTCAGAATGTTCTCATTCAAACACCTGGTGGGCAGATCCGTTGCTATTAAAATCTTTGATTAAAGGAATTGTGTCGTTTCAGCACGATAGTTTCATCGCTCAGCTTGAAGGTAGCCGCATAAGTCTATCTCCCAGCTTGACCGCTTAAGTTACATAGCTTGGATGAAACGTGCCTTAAGAGCGAGTTTGAATGGATAGAGGAGACGAATGAATGCCGGTTTATAAGAAGCGTCGTTGGATGATCGCAGTGATCGTATGCCTGCTGGCGTTTGGGCTGCTCGCAGCTGCTTATACCCTTGATTGGGGGATGGATGAACTTGACCTTGCTTTTGGCTCCAGATTGGTCAGCCGAACAAACCCGGCGGGCAGAGCTTTTTTTGGTGCTGTGACTATTTTGGGGGACACCAATTTTGTCACCCCCCTGGCAATACTGATTGGAGTGGTTTTTATCTTCAAAAAGCAATGGCAGCGGCTAATCATTTTCGCGTTAGCGATTGTGGGAAGCTGGCAGCTTAACAACTTGCTCAAGATGCTCTTCGCACGTCCCCGCCCAGCTTACCTTGCAGCACCGCATGATTTGATCAGTTTTAGTTTCCCTTCTGGCCATGCGATGATTGCCGTGCTTATGTTTGGCGTCCTGACTTATCTGCTGATGCCCTTACTGAAACAAAAAGCAGCGCGCCTGGCGCTGCTTGTGGGTGCAATTGTGTTAACCTTGTTAGTCGGTTTCAGCCGGCTCTACCTCGGAGTGCACTACTTGAGCGATGT
>JBASOE010000087.1:0-8662 GCA_049657925.1 Anaerolineaceae bacterium | reverse complement strand
GGTTGGGCTGCTCAGAAAAGCGGGTTGACTTTACCACCAGAAAACGACCCCATTTGGGCTGCTCAAAAGAATGGATTTACCAGAACCACGCAGAAGTATCATTTTAGATATGCTCAACTCCATTTATTGGCTGCATTTGCTTTACGATTAAAAGAGCAAGGTAATGCTGTACAAATATTAACCGATTCAACCCAAGTCCAATCAATGCTCGATGAAATCCTGGAGGGTATCCCAGCAAAAGGTGATCGGGCTTATGATCTCCGGCATGCCATTTTGTATTTGATGTTCCCAGATCAATATGAGAGGATTATTAGCACAGCGCACAAAGAAAAAATTGTTGGTCGCTATATTAAATATGTTTCTGATCCGCACACCGATCTTGATACGCGTTTACACCAAATCCGGGAAGGTTTGGCCGGCACACAATCAAGTGGTCAGAACTTTGATTTTTATAGGGACCTTAAGCAAGAATGGAATCCCGATGAAGTAGAAACACCGCCGCAACCTGAGACAGGTAAAAAACCGGAAGAACCTCAAAAGGACACCAGGATTGTAGTTGATGCTTTACGCTTGTTAAACCGCTTTAAGAATTTAATTCTTTTCGGTCCTCCTGGAACAGGCAAAACTTACTGGGCGAAGATTATTGCAAACCGCCTGGTTGCTCCTCAACTCAAACAAGCACAGTCTCGAGCGACATTTCTGCAAACGGTCATAGAGGATTTACCTTTCTACGACATTTTAGCTTTGGATATGTACAGAACAGGACATGACAAAAAATATATAGTTCCTCAGCTTGAAGAAATGGAATTGGTTCAGGCTCGTTTCAAACAGAGTCCGGTAAAACACCAAAAAAACCAAATATGGGGGTATCTACAGGCGCATACAGCTATCGAAAGTCAGACCGTCAATCTGACTTCACGTGCTGAGCCTTTCCTTTTTGACAAAACTGCAAATAGCCAATGGTTTTTGACACCTACCGGCAAGGAATATGTCCAAGGCACCTTAACGGATCGTCTTACCTTGATCAAACAAGGTCCTCCCGCAACGAACCAACCAGAAGATTTTATTCGTTGGGTGACATTTCACCAGTCCTATGCGTACGAAGATTTTGTGGAAGGTTTACGTCCCAAAACCGAGCAAGGCGATGCGATGGTTTTGGCTTTTGAATTGAAACCGGGGATCTTCCGTAGCCTATGTGCGCGTGCTAAAGATGACCCAAATAACCAATATGTTCTGGTTATTGATGAAATCAACCGTGGAAATATCGCCAAAATATTTGGTGAGCTGATGACGCTTATTGAAGCGGATAAGCGAGGCAAGCAGGCCGTTGAACTTCCATACAGCAAAGAAGATTTCCAGGTTCCGGTAAATCTAGCCATTATCGGCACAATGAATACCGCTGATCGAAGCATTGCCTTACTGGATGTCGCTTTACGCCGGCGATTCGCTTTTCTGGAATTATTACCTGAGGTAGAACTACTTGACGGTATCAACGTTTCGTTAGCAGAAGAAGATGCTTTAAATATCGGAACCTGCTTGAAAAATTTGAATCAGCGCATTGTTGAATTTCGTGGTGCAGATTATCAGATCGGACACAGTTATTTTCTACCACTCCAGGTGATCGCGGATGAGGTGGAAAAGCTTAATTGTTTGGATGATATCTGGAACTACCAGGTTGTACCGCTGCTCAAAGAATATTTCTACGGCCAGGTTGACCTTTTGCGCCAAGTTCTGCCTAGTTTCTTTAATCAGGATGATGGAGGTCAACCTCAATCTGCAAGTGGCCTTGTAGCCTTGCATGGTGAAGACCTTGTGGCAGCTTTAAACAAGCTATAAATTAAAAGTGTACCCATAAAGGATTCTTTCTCATAAAGCTACATAGTGAAAGATCAGTAGAGGCATAGAAGTATGATACAAAAATATTCACATGGAGAGACCGAATGGGATTAGCTGAATGGTTCAGCACATTCTGTGCAAATATCCAAGTTCAAGATGGTGGAACAATTACCACAAGATACAAAAACATAACCCGGAGGTTGAATTCAGATTATTGGACAACTACGTCTGACACTGCCCATAGTCTCTACGTAGGCTCATATGGAAGAAACACAGCCATCCAAGGAATCAGTGATCTAGATATGATCTTCCAATTACCATATTCTGTCTATGAGCAATATAACAATTACTCAGGAAATGGGCAATCTGCGCTCTTAAATGCGGTTAAGACTTCAATTGAAAAAACATACTCCACAACAAGTATCCGCGCAGATGGTCAAGTGATTCTCGTTCCATTCAATGATGGCATAACTTTCGAGGTGGTTCCTGCATTCATCAATAAAGATGATAGTTTCACATATCCGGACTCAAACAATGGTGGAAGATGGCGTACAACAAATCCCAAGCCAGAAATTGAGGCTATTCGTTCCCGAAATGCTGTTTGCAATGGCAACCTTATTCTTCTTTGTCGAATGATGCGTTCTTGGAAAAATAAATGGAACGTTCCAATTGGTGGACTGCTTATTGATACGTTGGCATATCAGTTCATTGAAAGCTACACTTATCGAGATAAGTCGTATCTTTATTATGATTATTTCTGCCGAGACTTTTTTAAATGGATGGCAGAACAAGATGAAAATCAAGAATATTGGAAAGCTCCTGGAAGCGGTCAATATGTTTATGGTAAAGGCCTTTTCCAATATAAAGCAAACCGTTGCTATAACATTTCACTGGAAGCAATCGCACACGAAACAGCCTCTCCCAAACAAGAGTGGTCAGCAAAACAAAAATGGCGAGATATTTTTGGGAACTCGTTTCCAGACTAACCTTAATGAATAACTAGAAAAAGGAGAGGTTTTATGGCATCTGATACGCTCCTGATGAGTATTCGCGAATCTTTTGGCAGAGTTGTCTATACCCACAAAACCCACGAGAAACAAATAGAAATTCTTTGTTATTATGAAAAAATTGCTCGTTGGTTAGAAGCGGTTTTAATTTCTTTAACGGCAGGTGGAGCAATTACGTTATTGTTTGGGCAAGGTTTCTGGTTACAACTTGTCACTGCCATATTGGCGTCTGCTGCTACAATGGTCACTATATACCAACTCAGTTTTGATCCAGGGCGTTTAATTAGAGACCACAGAAAATGCGCTCGTCGTTTATGGTTAATTCGTGAGAAATACATCAATTTATTATCCGATTTAATTGATGAAGCTATCGATGATGATAAAGGTCGATTGCAGCGTGATACTATCCTGAAGGAACTACAGGAGATTTATTTGGAGGCTCCAGATACTTCATCGAAGGCATATTCAATGGCGCAAAGCGCATTAAAAATAAAAGAAGAAATGTCTTTTACCGATGATGAAATTGACCAATTCTTACCAAAACCATTGAGAAAAGGGGAAAAATAAATATGATGATTGTCTACTGGGTGCCTCGCTAAGTCTTATCTGAGGTTTTTTTCAGATAATTGCGTCTTGTGGTTATTCCACATCAATTATTGGAACATCAATTGACAAGGTAAGGTTCTGAAGTGATAAGGATGAAAAAATGTACAACTTAGATGAATACCAAAAAAAGACTCTTCGGTGGATTGTTCAAAAAATTCGCGAAGGAGAACTAGGTGAAATATTTGATTGCGTATTCCTCATAAATGGCAAATTCGCCCGTTTTCAAGGCAAGGGTGAGAATATAACCGACGATGTTCCTATAAATGAGAGTGTTCTACAAGCATTAAAAGCTTCTGGGCTAATTTTCATTGAAAGACATGAGAAAACCGTTCTGCATTGTGGGCTTCTTGGTGATAAGGCATATAATGCGGTGGATTCAAATTTTGGAGAAGGTACCGACGCTCGAGTTACTCCCCTTACAGAGCGAGAAATTCTTTGGAAAATTATCATTTCCATTATCTTATTAGGTTTTTCTCTTGCTGGTTTTATTTTCCTCCCATGGGCATCCGCTGTTTTGTGGTTATTTTTTCTAATAATTGCCTATCCCGTTGCTCTTGCATTCACAACAGCTAAGCAATCAATGGATAATCGCAATTTAGTGGAAATTTATAAAGCAGGGCTAAAACAAATTCCAGTAATACGTCGTTTTTTTGGAAATTAACCTTCTTTGTGGAGGCAAGTTGAAATAAGGCTATCTCCCGATACCAAAGGATGCTATAAGTCTATTAGGATAAAAAGAGAGACTTCATGAGTAGTTCGGAATCTATAAGAAACAAAAAAAAACAGGATATTTTATACCATTACACTACCCTATCAGGCTTAAAAGGTGTTGTCGAAAGTGGGAAAATTTGGGCAACAAATATTTTGTATTTGAATGATAGTGAGGAATTTTTTAATGCAATAGAGGCTTTTAATAGTGTGTTTGATACTATGTGGGATACTCCTGAAATAATAGATGCGTTAGATGAAAGTGAACAAGATTTTTTGTCGTTGTTATCAAAAAGGATTGAAGATATATTTGAAGATAACGAGGATGGTTTTAAGGTTTTTGTCAGCTCTTTTTCTGAAAGTGCTGATAAGTTGAGCCAGTGGAGAGGCTATTGTCCAAATGGGAGTGGAATTTGTATTGGTTTTGATTTTGTGAACCTCACAAATATTCCAGGTTGTCAACTTGTTAAGTGCATTTATGTCAAACACTCTATGGGCAGCGATGAAGAAAAAGAAGGTTTCAATCAAGTTTATAAATTTATTGAAGACTACTTGAAGAAGTTTAAATCTTTTAAGAACGACCAAAATAAGGAAGAAAAGAAAAAAAGCCTTCTGCAAGATTTTGAAAAAGATTTTTTGATGTTTGCTGCTAGAGTGAAGCATCCTGGATTCAAGGAAGAGAATGAGTGGCGATTAATTCTCACACTAGATGAAACAAAAAATAAATATATTTTTTATCGTTCAGGAAAGTCTATGCTGGTTCCTTATATTGAGATAAAAATTAGAGATGAGAATGGATATTTGAATATACCAGATATTTGGGTTGGTCCAACCCCTCATCCATATCTATCGCGAAATTCGATTGTAGATTTTCTAGATGCTCAGAAGGTTTACGCTTACAAATACCAAGAAGATTTAATTAATCCCACCCCTCCTTTCCTTGATAGTGATAACAAAGATCCCATGGAAAAAAGGTCACCAAATGTACGGATATCGGAAATTCCATATCGAGATTGGTAAGTGTTAAAAAATGTTGTTTTAGGTCAATTTATTTATTGCATCCTCACACACATTATGAACTTGATCGGTGAGGTTTTGCGGCATTTTCGAGAGTTTTTTATACCTAAGCAGAATCCTGCTCTAAAATCTAGTCTACTTTCGCCATCCATTTTGTAACCAAACCTGTTAGACAACAATTTTCACCTCTCCTCTGCGGACCAAGTCGGATGTACGGGTATAAGTTTAGACCGGTGATGCAAAGTCAGTAATTAGTGAATCGTAATTAGTAACCAAGATAAAAGCGCCTTCCAGAACTGGAGGACGTTTTTGTTGGTTGGATAAGAAAATGTGTATAATTTCGTTATAGTGATTTTCAACTAGGGCAATTGCATCTTATTTCTGACAATATAAATCAAGCAAATTTTGCCATTTTCGCTCCAGTTTTCACACCTCATTTAAGTTCTATCAACGCGTGAGCTCCATGCGACTGCCATCGTGGTTATAAAAATTACTTTCAAAGGCAATCAGACAAGTAAGCAAACCAACATATATGCACATTTTCAACTCAAAATGGCCAAAAGCATCTCTTTTTCGCGAAAAGAGATTTAGATGCAATTGCCCTGGATTTTCAACCGGTTCACTTCATCTTGCAATCGTTGAATCTCGACTTGAGCGTCTTGCAAGTCCGCAGACAATTTCTCTACCAGGTTCAGTAACTGCCTGATCAATTCCCGTGCGTTTTCGTCTTGTAAGGTGTTTAGATCAAGGTTGTCTAAAATGATAAAGATACTTTAACAGCCTATGACAAAAATTGATGGGCTTCAGTTCATTTTCCCCTATTTATTTAGGAAATGTATTTAAGATTTTTGTTCTTGCCTTTCTTTTTAGTGACTTTCGTGAATTAGTAAGTTTATAGAGTAATAAAAATCCGATATTTTTCTAAAAAGAGCTCTTCTTTGCGTCTTTGTGAGAGATAAGGTTCTTCAAAAACTTAAAAATCAATCCTTATCGTAGTCTTTCTTGAGCATGGCGATGATCTCTTCGAGAGAAAGGCCGAGGGTTTTGTAATACACCATGTCTTTGGCGAGTTTTTCACCGGCCAGTTGGCTGCGCTTGGCGCCCAGGGCGTTTGGCTGAAGAGGAGAGACGAAACAACCTTTGCCGGCCATGGTGTAAATCAGGCCGGCATGTTCCAATTCTTCCCAGGCGCGTTTGACTGTGATCACGCTGATGCGCAGCTCTTTGGCAACCGTGCGGATGGGGGGCAGGCAGGTGTCACTGGGCAGCAGGCCCTTGATGATCTGCGCGCTGATCTGTTCAAAGATCTGCTGATAGATCGGATCCCCGGAGGTATTGGAAATAACAATATCCATGCGGGTTTACAAGTCCACTTTTTCGAAGTTGGCCGCTGATTTGCGATAGGTCAGCCAAAGCGACAGGACGAAGATAAGCATGCCCGCGATCAAGATGGGGAATTGATACATCGCCATCGCCGGATCGGTGGTATCCAAATGCGTTTTGAGGAAAGGAATCATCTGCACAGCTAACTCAGCAGCGACTACATAAATGGTCACGGCGATGCTGGCGAAAACCAGGGGGGTACCCACTTTGACGGCTGTCTTGTAGAAAAGCGGAAGATAGATGGCGTTGAAGAGAGCATACATGATCAAGACCAGGCCGAAGAAGGCCATGTTGGCTTCAATCCCAGCCATGTTGCCGGCGGCGTTGGGGTTGATGCGGATGCCGATGATGGCAAAGGGGATGCCGATCGCGAGCTGCAGAAGTTCGACGATGGCAACGGTGAAAACACGAGATTTAACCACATCGCTTTTTCTAACCGGCAGGGAGGCGGTGAAAAAGAAATCCTTGTTTTCTCTGGCGGACAGGAAAATGAAAAAGATACCCAGGCAGGTGTAGACAAAAGCCACGTAATAGGGATAAGAGGGGATCATCAGCATCGCGCCAATCGCCATAAACAGGTAGGTGGTCGGGTGCATCGCCAGTTTGATTTCTTTAAAAAGCAGTGCTTTCATAATTCTTTACTCCTTCTCGATGTGGATCATGATGGATTCGAGGTCCGAGGGGGCGATTTCCAACCCGTCCGCGGCGGGCAGGTCATCTGTGCGCAAGAGAGCGGTGAAACCAAAGTCATTCTTCTTGCAGCCGATCAGTTGGGGCAGCAGGGTTTCGGTGAGCTGTGCCCTGGTGCCTTTGACAATCTTATAAGAATTTACCAGGTCGTCTTTGGAGGTGCTCGCGATGATCTCTCCCTTTTTGATGTAGGTAATGAAATCAGCGCACTTTTCGAGATCGGAGGTGATCTGCGTGGAGAAGAGGATACTGCGTTCGCTGTTCTCGATCAGTTCCTGGAAAAGTTCAAGCAAATCGTCCCGCGAGACAGGGTCCAGGCCGCTGGTGGGCTCGTCGAGGATCAAGAGGAGGGCGTTGTGCGAGAGGGCCAGGGCAAGAGCAAACTTGACGCGCATGCCGTCAGAAAGTTCCTTGACGGTCTTGTCAGGGTCGAGGTCAAAACGTTTGAGGTAGCCGACGAAGGCATTGGCATCCCACTCGGGGTAAAAACGGCGAGTGACGTCGGCAATGACCTTAATTTTTTTCGTTGGATAATAAGACACCTGGCCAAGCACTAGCCCGATCTGCTGTTTGCAGGCAAATTCTTCGGCAGCAAAATCCTTGCCCAGCACGACGACCGTCCCTGAATCGGGGTGGACAAGGCGCAGGATGGATTTGATGGCGGTGGTCTTGCCCGCGCCGTTGCGTCCGATGAAGCCCATGATATAGCCCTGTTCGAGGCTGAAAGAGACGTTTTTGAGGTCGAACTTGGGGTAGTGCTTGTTCAGGTTCTGAACGGATAGAATTTCCATTGCTCTTAATACTCCTCCTAAACTGTGCTTATCGTATATACACAATATAACGCAGGGTGAAGGAGTTGTCAAGGGGGGAATAGTGCAATTTTAGATTTTTCAAGGTTGAAAAGTGTTTGTAAGGTCTAACAAATCTTTCGATCAACGTTATGTCAATAACAAAATTCTATGATATCCTCGAAAATTTGGCTAACTTAGTTCATAGCCGACAGCCTTACACCCTTTTTTCCTCTTTCCAAACATACCAGCCAATACTGGCACTTGGTCATCGACATAATCATAGATGATCACCTCACTTTTTCGGTCATAATTGCGGTGAAGTCGACCTGCATACTGCGCTACCGTTCCGCGCCAGGCAATTGGCAAAGTTAAAAATAAAGTATCAAGACGAGCATCATCAAACCCCTCCCCCAGATACCTCCCTGTGGCAATGATCAAACGTTCTTCATCCTCTGAAATACTTTTTAATTCGTCCATCAATAAAATTCGTTGCTTTTGACCCATCCCACCGGATAAAACGACGATATTTTTCACTTTACCTGCCAGGTTATCAGCAAAATATGTGAGGTGCTCTCGTCGTTCTGTCAACAGGACAGGCGACCGGCCGGCATGAACAGCTTCAAT
>JBASOE010000086.1:0-2347 GCA_049657925.1 Anaerolineaceae bacterium | reverse complement strand
AGCAGTTGATGTTTTTAAGTACTACGGGCAGAACACACCGAAGTACCCAGGCGTGGCAAGCAATAACGAAATACTGATCAAGCAATAAGATTCAACAGTGGACGGAATCTTCTTCAGTTGAACGATTGGGTGGACGTTTCCTTGTCCCAATATTTGGTCATCTACCTCATAGTGCCTGAAGATATTCTGTCCACATTTTTTTCGTTTGTTTGATCACATGACATGAAACAGCAAATCTATTCGATAATCCATGATGCCTGCATGCCATCGCGTTGATTTACACCTGAACACAATTGTCTTTGCATCGTTATTGTGGTCTACTCTCTCACTGAACCTCTCCGAAATCGACATTTTCCACTTCATCAACCAAGTCAGAAACAATTAATGATATTGTTTAAACTACTGAGGTGTCTTACAGACCAGCTAAGCCAATTTTTGGACCGAGATAAGTGGAAGGTAGAGCACGTTTGACCCTCAGCTCAGCGTTATAGGCAACCCGCAGTAAGAGGTTTTCTTCCCAATGCCGCCCCATGGCCTGCATGCCAATGGGCATACCATTGCTGTCATACCCCACCGGGAAAGTGATCGCAGGCATGCCTGTCAAGTTTCCGGCATAGACAAACCGCATTATTTCTGTATCCGTCCCCAGGTCAGACCAACCTTTGCTCAGAGCCTGATGGGGTACAATCGGGGCGGTAAGCGCTGTACCGGGGGTAAGGATCACGTCGACATCACGAAAGACATCTGTAAATATCTTCATGGCGCGCGTCCTCATACGTTGAGCTTGAAGGTAATCATTGGAGGTCATGGTCTGTCCAAGAACCAGGCTCAGCCGCGTGTTAGGTGCGAAATCTGACCAGTGTTCCTGGTAATGACGCATACTGGATGCCATCTCACTCAGGATGGTGACAACGTGTGCAATGCGCATGGCATCCAACTCTGGGATACTCACGTTCACCAACTTTGCGCCTGCCTTCTCGAATTCAGCAATCATCCATTTGTTCGCTTCGACGATCTCTCTGCTGGCGTGTTGAATCCAATCAGGATAAACACCAATACGTAGACCGTTTAGATCTGGTTCATTCCAACCCTCCAGAGTCACCGCTGGTTGTTGCAGCGTCAAAGGCTCTGCAGTATCTGGACCGGCAATGATCTGGTAGACCATTGCCACATCTTCGACCGAGGCTCCCAGAGGACCTAAATGAGCCACGCTCCAACACAAGGGAGCCGCCCCAGCTTCGCTCACTCTGCCAAAGGTCGGCTTAAGACCAACCACGCCGCATAAACTGGCCGGCACGCGAATTGAACCGCCCCCATCTGCACCAATCGCCACGGGAACAATGCCTGCAGCCACTGCCGCGCCTGAACCACTGGAGGAACCTCCCGGATCGCGCTGCAAATCATATGGATTGGCAATGCGGCCATGATGGATATTCTCTCCGTTGGCTGAAATGCCGATCTCGTGCATGTTGGTCTTGCCGACCAACAACGCCCCCGCGGCACGCAGACGTGTAACAACGTAAGAATCTGCCTTGGCCAGCTTGGCCCCCATAAATTTCGTTCCGACCGTTGTGGGATAGGGAAGCATGTCAACTTCATCTTTAATCGCAACTGGAACGCCGTCCAGGAAACTGAGCGGTTGTCCCCTCTTTAACCGTTCCGTGGATAGTTCAGCCTGCCTCCGGATATCTGCCGGGTCACTGGCAACAAAGACATGCATACCTGGAGAGGTTTGATCACTCTTTTTAATTGCCGCTATCACCTGGTCGGCTGCCTGAAGCGGGGTCAGGTCGCCCTGTCGATAAGCCAGGGCATAATCGCGAACCAAGGTGTAAGGCATCTGGTCGTGGGGGGTTCGCGAATTGTTTGGCGCATCTTGTTGCGCATCGGAGTGGCCAGAGGCGTGCTCTGGTGGGATAACCAATGGAAAGTAGGTGGGTTCTTCGTCGAAGCGCATCTTGCGCAACTTGGGAATGCCTCCATTTTCCAGCAGACTGCCAATCAAAAAAGGGCGAGTCACTGGACTGCCAACCAGAGCAGCAAAAATTGAAAGCATCGTTCCATAGAGTTTGGGAAGCTTCAGTGATTTAAGGTCGTAATCCACAGAATTCTCCTGTTCTCATGATCACGTAGGTATGCTGTAGATAATACATCTTTTCTATAAATGAGTAGGTTTTTCGAGCAATTACGGAACAAATAACCACCCGTTGAAAATCAATTATTAACCGATGTTAGTACTAATTTTACGATGGGGATTGTGTTTTCTTGTATAATAGATTCATTGATATATAGGATTATTATGAGAACGTTAGATAGCGATCAGCGAAGACTGTCATTATCTTTCCAT
>JBASOE010000085.1:0-25730 GCA_049657925.1 Anaerolineaceae bacterium | reverse complement strand
ATAGACTTCCACCTGTCGCTCGGAAAGCTGATACAGATAGGCCAACACCTCGAGTTTCAGCATTAAGGCAGGATCAAAGGGGGGACGTCCGACCACACCTTCGCCCTTATAAAGCCGGATCAGTTTTTGGGTAAAGTGACTCCAATCGATGATCTGGCGCAGCTTGCGCAGAAAATGATCGGGCGGGATGATCTGATCGTACAGGTATGCCCCGTAGAAGGAGTTTTCGTCGGTCGAGATAAAGCGTTGCGTTTTCATAATAGCCACCTGCAGAGATTAGAATGGCTTTATTGAATCAAATCTCCCCGATATGGTTAATTCCTTGTTTTTCAACACCCTCTCATGGTTATCCTTGACAATGCCAAAGAAAGTTGCTTGCCCGCCAAATTGCTCAACCAGCGCACACAACAGCGGCTGGTTAACGTCCCTGATCTGCCCGGGTTTGAGAACATCACCTGTCGGTACAAGTTCATCACCCGTTGAAACGATGCCAACTTTGGGGCGACAATAGACACACACTTTGGAATGACCAGCCACGCTTAGCGTACCGAGATCCGCTGGCGTCAGCTGTTTTCCCTGAGTGATCAACACATCATTCGGTTTTCCGTCCTCCCCACGCAAGATTATGTTGCTTCCCGGCGCGGAGGGCTTATAGAAAGCATATTGATGGTCACCGATCGCCTCAACATATTCGAGCATCACTACAGCATCCGCGTCTTCAGGGACTTCCCCGCCAGTCGGGACGATCACACACTGGTCATACGAGACGATCAGATCAGTCATCTCTCCCATGGAGGTTTCACCAACGCAAGTAAGAATGGCTGGGATCGCATCCGAACTACCCTGGATGTCCGAAGCTTTGACCGCGAAACCATATACGGTTGAGCGATTGAAATTCGGGATAAATTCGGCCGATACAACGTCGTCAGCCAATATTCTGCCGAGTGAACTCGAAAGCGAAACTCGCTCTTTATCGGCACGAAGACTGCCAAATTTATCAGCAACTAAATTGTTTGTTTGTTGGAGTGTTTTTACAGTTAGTATGATTAAGACTGATTATACTGAAGTTCAGGACTAACTTTCCCACAAAGTACGTGGTTTTATTACGTGGTTTTGAGGGTGTGACAAACATGTGGGAACTTTTACTCCAATAATGTCTAACCCAATAATATCTGAGGTCATAAAATTCTAAATCCCACCAGGTAACTTTATATTGGCAGGATTTACCGAAAGCAAGTTTTGATCATGTTCCGCACAAACAATATAAGCTGATAAAGCAGCTAAGCAGTGTTTTCCGGGTTTCGCCTCACCACACCAGATTGCCATGCCAGCACCGCGGCTTGTGTGCGGTCAGCCAGATGAAGCTTTCCCAGAATATTGGTGATGTGAGTCTTGACCGTCTTCTCACTGATGAACAAGATATCTGCGATTTCCTGGTTGGACTTACCTGCTGCTACCTGAGCTAAAACCTCCAACTCGCGATCAGTTAGTTCGTGGAATGGGTTGGGACTTTGTCCCGAGTCATTGTCATGCAATTCCTTCACCAACCGAGCAGCCACTCTTGCGTTAAGCACTGCTTCGTGCGTATACGCCCTGCGAATGGCTATTGCAAGCTCATCTGGGTCCACATCCTTAAGCAGGTATGAAAGTGCGCCTGCTCGAATGGCAGGGAAGATGTTTTCGTCATCATGATAGGAAGTAAGCACGATCACCTCAGTGGTGGGGCTGATGGCTTTAATCTGCCTGGTGGCTTCAACCCCGTCTATACCGGGCATCAGCAAATCCATCAAGACAATATCCGGACAGAGTGTTTTGACCAGTTCAACTGCTTCCAGTCCGTTGGCAGCTTCACCAACTACTTCGATATCCTCCAAGGTCGCAAAGTATGCTTTTAAACCCATCCGCACCATGGCGTGATCGTCTGTAACAACCACTCTAATTTTCTCTGTGTTCATTACCTTCTCACTTGTTCTGCTGGGGTTGCCGAGGAATAATTACTCTGATCTCTGTTCCACCCTCAGGACTACTTGATACTTCGAACCTTCCAGCAATCTGTTCAATACGTTCCTGCATGTTCCTTAGACCATAACCCACTTGGGATTGGCTCTGAGAATCAAAACCAATGCCATTATCGCTGATCTGCATAGTAACTAAGGTAGGTGCATATTCCAATGCCAATTGGACCTGGCTGGCATGGCTATGCCTGGAAATGTTAGAAAAAGCTTCTTGGGCAACACGAAAAAGCGCTTGCTCGTAATCCAATCCTACGCTCTGCCCATTGGAGATCTTTACCAAGACCGGAATTTTATTGTGCTCACTCCATTCAATGCAGAATTTCCGCAGCGCGTCAGCCAACCCGATGCCTTCCAGCTCGGCGGGGTGCAGTTGATTAATGAGCGCACCTAACTCCTCCTGGGAAGCTTTGATCAGCTTTTCAGCTTCCTCAAGATGAGCCTGGGCAGCAGGTTGATCTGTTCCCATCAAGTTTTGTGCGGCACGCACTTGCATCAGCGTGGCGAAGTTCTGCTGCTTGACGGTGTCGTGCAGATCGCGCGCAAGGCGGCTGCGTTCTTCTAATCCAGCAAGCTGCTGCTGACCCAGCATAAGCATCTGGATGCGTTCCGCCATACTATGCAGCTTGCGCGTGAGCGCCCCGATCTCATCCTCTGAAGTATCTGCTGGCTGAACTTCAAAATGACCCTCTGCCCAAGAGTCAGCGGATTGGCTAAGCCGTTTCAACCTTTTGGTGAAGCCACCGGCAGCGATACTGCCGAATAAAGCACCGAATGGTGCCACTGCAAAGAGTAGAACTATCGCTGTAAACGGTACCCATAAAGCGAGAGGTGCCAAATCGCTCAAGGTCTTATTCTTGGGGGATTCAACAGTCAGAATCAGAATTGCATTGGGGCTGTCATCCTCTTCAACAGGAGGGATTGGCATTGCCAGCCGAATTTGATTTTCGTCATTTATCAGACTTAAGGTTAACGGGGATGACGTTGGAGAATCGTATGCCCGTTCAATGATCTCCTGTTCATTTGAGCCCACAGGAGGAGTGTAAGCTTCCCCGACTTTTAAGCCACTCTGATCCTGGGCGACCGCCAAGATCAGACCATCTGGAGAAAGAATGACCATATTTTTGGATTTTACGATTCTGGCTGCCTCTGAGTCCCAAGAATCACTGGGAGGCAGGCTGGCATATCCATCAGCCGATACCTCATTCAGCCAGGTTTGCAAACCTGGCTGATCAACATTTCCATTACTAAAGTAGTCAGTTGCCTGCAAGCCGAGTGTGTAAATAATATCCCTCAAATAGTCTTTTTGATTCACCTGGCCGTAGTTGTAGTATAGCAAGTAACCAACCAAAAGGAGAACTTCAACCAATAGGAACCCTAACACAGTAACTAATGTATAAGAAAGAGTCAGCTTACTTCGTAGATTTTTGGGAGTCCGAAACATAATTACTACTCCCCATCCGAGAGTACAACCAAGGGAGAGACCTGGATGGGCTTCCAAGCCACCAGCAAGACAGAGAGCATGGTAAGAGTAAGCAATACGATTCCGACCTGCCACACCGTCTTGGGGGATAAGGCCAGCAAAACTTTTGACATGGGGATTTGTGTACCAACTATCAAGCTAAATCCTTCAACAGCTATCAAGCCGCTGAGAAAAGCGACAACTGCAATCAGGAGATATTCTATCATCAGGCTTGAAAGTATATTCCCGTTGGAATACCCCACACACTTGAGCACGCCAATCTCGTAACGACGATTCAGAGTTGACAAACTGACTGAGTTAGCTATCAATAGTAAGCCCGCTAAAAAGGACAGAGCTGCCATGCTGATTGCGAGGACATATAGATTTTTATACGACTGGGCAAAGCGGGCTGCTCTGGCAATCAAGTTGATCACCATTACCTCTGAACTGATCTCACCCAATTCTTGTGGTAGCCTTGCCAATGTTTCGGGCTTGACCTTCAGGAAATATTGCAGCTGGTCTGGTGTTGTTAATTGCTTACTGAGTTCTGAGGTCATCAACAATCCGGTGTTTGTCTGGAAGAGACGGTCAGAATCCACCTCGTAAACCCCCACGATCGATACGGTCTTGGTGGAGCCGTCCATGAATGTAATTTCAACGCTATCCCCTTTTTGAAGAGACGAATGATTCATGGAGACATATGCACCATCTTCCACGCCAAACTCAGTTTCGGTCACCTGGTACTCCTCCAGCTGTTCGCGCCCAATCAGCAAGGGGTAGACTTTGTTCTCTTGATTGCCCACCTGGTGGATCGATTTGACTACAGTTTGGTAGCCTATAGATGCTTCTTCGGTTGGAATCTTTGCCACAGCGCCCTTAATGGAGGCTTCTTCTTCTGCTGGCGCAAGTATAACAACGTTGCTGCCCTGCCAGGTATCACCTTCATCCAAAACTAATGGTTGTGCGCTTTGGGTGGTGATGGAGGCAAACAACATGGTCACCACGCCGATGAAGAGCGCCACCCCGGAAAGAATGGGTGTTAGCCCATTCCGCCGTAAGTTCTTGCGTGGTATGTTAAGAATTGGGAAGAGCTTAGACGGGAGTATGGCTGTAATGAGCCATAGCGCTGCTCTCAGAGCAAAACTAAGAACCAGCATACAGAGTATTGCCACAACCAACACGATTAACGCTTGCGACAGTGAGCCCATGATGTAGGCAGTGATAAACAAGAAAGGAATCGCCAGGAGCATGACCAGCCCAATTGTTTTCAGAGCCTGCCCTTTTGATGTTGTGTTAGGCTCTCTTCTGAGCAAAGTGATCGGGGCAACATCTTGGGCTTTGATAATAGCCCATAGGGCGAATATAACAGTCGTAAGGACCCCAATCAAGACAGCAGAGACAGAGATGGTTGGGTTAAAATGCCAGCTCACCAACACTGTGGAAGTTTTAGAAAACACTGTTGTTAGTGATTTAGATAAAAGTGTTCCCAAGAAAGCACCGGGGATACTGCCTGCCAGACCGATCAATCCGGCTTCAAGCGCGAAGATTATGCTGACTTCCCAGTCTTTATACCCAAGCATCTTCCAGATGGCGATTTCATTTTGACGGCGACTAAGTAAAACTTGCATCGTGTTAGCAATCCCGATGCCACCAACTAAAAGCCCCATCACTCCGGCACCATTCAACATCAGGCTAATCATTTGTCGGTTACCTTTATCCTGTTCAGCCAATACTTCGGCTTCATACGCAGACCACCCTAAGTCTTTAAGCGATTTTGCAGCAGCTTCAGGATCATCCGAAGTAGCGAGCAGTGTATTGAAGTTCGATTTACCGTTAGCGAGTTTTTCAGCTACCTCGTAGGAATAATAGAGCTTATCACCCTGGTGATTGGGTGTGTCTAACAGTATCCCAACGATTTCCAGCTTTATCGGAACACCAACTGTCAAATCACTAAGGGTGATGCTATCGCCAACCTGAAGATTGTTGTTTTTGGCTAAATCGATGGTCAGCAGAATGGAATTGGGCTCGCCCAGGCGTTGAATTGGGTCGTTGACATTATCCCCTTCCATTTCCAATGAACCGATCAGCGGGTACTTCTGTAAGTCTATTCCCAAACCGGCGCTGGGATATTTCCATTCATCAGAGCCTTCCGTTTGGAAAGCTACGGTTGAAGAGTAGGGGATCAGAGTATAGTCTTCAAGGACCTGATCGGATTTAAGCTGCTCGACTTTGGCAATCTCTTCAGGCAGAATATAGGGCTCATAAGTTCGGTCTGAACTGATGTCAGCACCTATCAGAAGAGTTGGATCCACTACGAAAGATTTTTCAAAAGAGCTTGAGATGGTGGTCATAGCGACCAGGGACATGACTCCAAACCCAACGCACAGGATAGCTACAGATATGCGCTGCCCCCCTCGTTTAAGGTTATTCTTGGCTGTGTGGAAAAAGAACGACAGATTGTTTGCCATGGTTACACCCCCAACGGGCTGGCGTCCAAGGGAACCGACTGATTTGTTGTGGGCTTGTTCTCCGTCAGGCGGCCATCATGCAAATGCAATTGGCGGTCGGCCATATTGGCAATGTGTTGGTCATGCGTCACCATCAGCAGAGTCAAATGCATAGTCCTGCGCAGTTCTTTCATCAAGTCCAGTACCTGTTGGCCGGTAGTGCTGTCCAGGTTGCCAGTCGGTTCATCTGCATAAAGAATCATTGGCTGGGTCACTAAAGCACGCGCGATCGCCACTCGCTGCTGTTCACCCCCTGAAAGCTGGTGCGGCAGATGACCAAGCCGGTGAGCCAACCCGACCTTCGAAAGCATTTCAGAGGCCCGTTCAAAACACTGTTTGCGGTCTGAGCGGATAAATAAGGGAGCAGCCACGTTTTCCAGGGCGGTCATGCTGTTGATCAGGAAGAATGATTGAAAGACAATTCCGATTTTCTCATTTCGCAGGCGGGCAAGTTTCCCCTCCTTGAGAGCACTGATTTCCTGCCCATCTAAAATTACCGTTCCACGGGTAGGACGGTCAATCCCAGCCATGATGCCGAGCAGCGTGGTTTTGCCAGAGCCAGAAGGTCCCAATAGAGCGACCCATTCCCCCTGATTTATTGAAAAATTGACATTATGCAGAATGGGAAATACTTTTTCCCCATTCGAGAGATCCCGCGAGACCTTTTGTACCTCCAGGATGGTTTTGTTTTCCATATAACCTCGTTTCGTGATATTTCCTGTAAATATACTGAACGAGGCGGAAAAACACATCGGGCGCAAGTCTGAGAAGTACTAAGCCTGTGGTTGTATTTAACTTGAATTGGTCACTTCTTTTTCAAGAATCTCTGGTTTTATTGCACTCTCTCTTTTATGTGCTTGCTTTTTTTTTGACTGTCAAGTATTATTCAGAGGTTAATTTGAAATAGAAAAGCAGGAGAGCAAGATGACCCCATTACCTAAGAGAAAAACATCACCCGCGCGCCGCGACCGTCGCCGTGCGCATGACGCGCTTGAAGCCCAACCCAGTATCGCGTGCCCGAATTGTGGTGAACCTCGCTTACCCCATCGTGTATGCCCCAAATGTGGCTACTACCAGGGTAAGGAAGTTATCTCCGTCAAAAAAGCATAAACAATTTTTACTTAGCATCAAAAGCCATGCGGGAGCATGGCTTAATTTTATTTAATATACGGTCGAAAGTAAGCTTCGATCTGTTTTGGCACCAAGCCCTTGACATGAATACCTTTTTCCAGATTTTCGATGCTTTCAACCTTACCTTTTTCATGGAACATCGAGATCAATTGGCCTTCAGTGTATGGGATCAATGCATCAATGCGACTGAATTCTTTGAGCACTTCATTGGAGATAGCCTGAAGCAGTTTGGGAATGCCCTCTCCAGTCAAAGAACTGATATGCAGCGCGCCTGGTTGATGCTCCGTAACTAACTTGGCAAGCACAGATGGATCGATCAGATCTGTTTTGTTATACACTGTCAGCGTCGGAATACTTACCGCGCCGATCAGCTCCAACGTTTCAAGCACTGACCTGCGCTGCGCTTCAGCGTTGGGGTGCGAGATGTCGACGACGTGGACGAGCAAGTTGGCTTCACAAATCTCTTCCAAAGTAGCCCTGAAGGCAGCCACTAATTGGGTGGGTAGCTTTTGGATAAACCCAACCGTGTCTGTCAGTAGAATCTCCTGCCCAGAGGGTAATTCAAGTTGGCGTGTCGTTGGGTCCAGAGTAGCAAACAGTTTATCAGCCACATAAATCGTCGCGTCGGTCAGACGATTGAGTAGTGTCGATTTGCCAGCATTTGTGTATCCAACCAGGGAGACAACAGGAATGTTGGATCTCCTTCGCTGATCGCGTTGCCTGGAGCGACTTTCGCGGACTTTATCCAGCGCTTCTTCCAATCTCTTAATATTGCTTTTAACTTCACGACGGTCAACCTCCAATTGCTGCTCACCAGGACCACGCAGACCGACACCTCCAACCCCACCAGATCGACCTGCAGCACCGCCAGCTTGCCTGGCAAGATGCGTCCAGGCACGAGTCAAGCGTGGAAGCCGATACTTAAGTTGAGCAACTTCCACTTGAAGCATGCCTTCACGCGTGCTGGCATGTTGCGCAAAAATATCCAGAATAAGCGCGGTGCGATCGATGATCTTGACTCCATCACCGAGTTCTTCTTCCAACTCGCGCTGATGGCGCGGTGAAAGTTCATCGTCAAAGATGACCACATTCGCACCGAGCTCCTCGACGAGTAGCTTAAGTTCATCGACTTTGCCTGACCCAAGATAGGTTCTTGAGTTGGGGTTTTCCAGCCTCTGAGTTAAGTTGCCGACCACTTCAAGGCCGGCGGTATCTGCCAAAAGCTCCAATTCGGCCAGGGAATCATCCAAGTTCAAACCATCCTGAGCGTGATGGCCCAATTGGACCCCCACCAGGATGGCGTTTTCTTTCTTATCTTCAGTTTTCAGTTCTTGTGACAAATTATCCTTATCTGTGCTGCTTGGTCCACTCAACCAGCCTGTCCATGGCTTTCTTGATCTGCTGGGTAGGCGTGATGATGGAGATGCGGATGTAATCAGCACCACTGGGTCCGTAGATGATTCCCGGAGTGACACTGACGCCAGTATCGTTGAGTAAACTGGCACAAAATTGCATATCGTCGTGGTAGCCCTCTGGTAACCTCGCCCATAAGTATAGGGCAGCCTTGGGCAATTCCACTTCAAAACCGGCTGTTTTCAGACCTTCATACACCACATTGCGGCGTTCTTCATAAATTTTGTTCCGGTCGAAGATCCATGACTGATCCGAAGTTAAAGCTACCTCTGCCGCTTCCATGACCGGGATGAACATGGAAGTATCGATTTGGCTTTTGTATGTTCCCAAGTATTTGATGATGTCTGCATTGCCCACTGCCATACCTACACGCCAACCTGCCATATTATAGGTCTTCGATAGAGAATTAAATTCGATCGCTACCTCTCTGGCACCTTTTGCTTGCAGGATGCTGGGGGCGACAAAACCATCAAAGGTCAAGTCAGTGTAAGGTGCGTCATGCACAATCACTATCTCGTGCCTGAGTGCGAAAGCAATAGCCCTGTCAAAGAAGTCCAACTCGGCCACAGCGCCGGTCGGATTGTTGGGATAAGACAACCACATCATTTTTGCCCTGTCCGCGACCTCAGCTGGGATTGCGTCAAAATCGGGCAAGAAATCATTCTCACGCTTTAAGGGCATGAAATAGATTTCTGCTGAGGCTAACTGCGCACCAGCATAGTAGACTGGGTAATACGGATCGGGCATCAACACCAAATCGCCCGGGTCAAGCAGGGTGTGATTGATGTTAAAAATGCCCTCCTTTGAGCCAATAAGTGCCAGCGCTTCGCGTTTGGGGTCCAGCATAACGTTGAATCGCCGCTCGTAGTAATCGGTAGTTGCCTTCAGAAATTCAGGAGTCCCACCGATTGGCGCATAACCATGTTTCTTCGGGTTGCGCGCAGACGAAACGAGTTTGTCGATGATGAAATCAGCCGGTGGTAGGTCTGGTGAGCCCATATCCAAACGGATGATGTCCAAACCCTTAGCCCTCAGTTCAGAAAGTGTCTTGTTGAGCGAGGAAAAATAATAAGGTTTGATAGCTTCAACGATTTTGGCTGGTCTAATTTTCATTGGCGAGGTGTCTGACTCCTTTTTCTTTTGATTATACCGCCACCACTCTTTAGTTGGATTGCAATCCCAACAGACTATTGACAGCCATGTAGAGCGGGGTATACTTCTTGCAACGGTTTTGGTTGCACAAAACATACCTACCTTTCAAGGAGGGGCACATGCTCCAAGGTCATTTTCAACAAACTGTAACGACAACATCTGCCCACCTCGCCCAAACCATGACTCTGCTCAGTCAGACCACCAGCGAGTTACAACAGACCATCGAAAACGAACTCAGCAATAACCCGGCTTTGGAATTGATTGAGGATCGTTTTTGCCCGATGTGCCATCGTCCCTTACCCCCTACTGGCTCCTGCCAGATCTGCAGTCAACCTAAAGACTATGCCAGCCAGGACCCCATCGTGTTCATCTCCCCACGCGAAGATTTTTACACCGGCAGTACAACTGTTGCTGACGAGACACCTGATGAGCCTTTTGCTTCTGAATCAATTGACTTACCTACCTATGTATTGCGTCAGATCGCTGGTGATCTGCCAGTTCAGGACCGCCTGATTGCTGCCTACATTCTCAATCACCTTGACGATGATGGCTTCTTAACAACTGATGCTCCCGAGGTTGCGCGATATTTCCACCGCCCGGTGGATGAAATTCAATCTCTGATTGATCGCCTGAAGCGCTGTGATCCGGTTGGTGTTTGTGGCTCAGACCCCAAAGACGCCATGTTGACTCAAATCGATGTACTATCAGAAACAACAACCATCCCTGAGCACGCGCGTGAAGTTGTGCTAACTTACCTGAACAAGCTTAGCCAACACCATTACTCCGAAATTGCGCGCGAATTGGGCGTGAGCACAGCTCAAATCCAGCAGATCAACGCCTTCATCGGCGAGAACCTCAATCCTTTCCCTGCCCGAGCTCATTGGGGTGATGTGCGTAACCCGAACACCAACGACTCTCAGGTCTTTCACCAACCGGACATCCTGGTCTATCACCTTAACGAAAATCCTCGCAACCCGCTGGTGGTCGAGATCATTCTCCCAATTCGTGGCACACTGAGAGTCAATCCGTTATTCAAAGCCACCATTAAGCAATTAGACGGTGAAAAAGCGGAGGAATGGAAACAAGACGTCGAAAAAGCCACCTTGTTGATTAAGTGCATCCAACAGCGTTCCAATGCCTTAAAGATGCTGCTTGAGAAGTTGGTGGTTTACCAGAAAGACTTCATCCTGCAAGGCGAAAAAGAAATGGCACCGCTGACTCGGGCGGAGCTCGCCAAACAGCTTGAGGTGCACGAGTCAACCATTTCCCGCGCGGTTTCCGGCAAAACCATTCAATTGCCCAATAAACGCATCGTCCCACTCTCGGTATTCTTCGATCGATCGCTCTCTCAGCGCACACTGATCAAAGAGATGATTGAAAACGAAGTAAAACCACTCAGCGATTCCGAGATTCAACTGAAACTAAAAGAGCAAGGAATCGAGATTGCACGTCGTACGGTGGCTAAATATCGTTCAGTTGAGGGCATCCTACCGGCACATTTGCGTCAAGCCCGCAATCGATAATCCTTGATTGGTACTTACATGCTCCCTGACGACCCCGCTAATGCGCTGCAGAATGACTTCCAGGTGCTGGATCGCTCTCTGCTCCTTGAAATGTATCCACATCCAGCATTTGTTTATAACCGAACTTTTGATCAGATTCCCAAGGTCAACCAAAAGTTTCTCGAACTAACACGATATGCTGAAAGTCAACTGCCAGGCTTGAGCCTGAGTACGTTAATCTCATCCGAGCTCGACACAAATCCAACCGGTGATACTACTCGTTCCATCAAGCTCAAGATTGCATCTGGCGACTTGATTCATCAGGAGTTACGCATCCTTCCACTCAGCCTTACCAACCAGGTAGTGCTGCTCAGCTTCTCCTCTCCTGGTGAGTCAGCACAAATTCGCAAAGATTTGCTTGTGCAGGAGTTAATCTACGACAATTTCTCGTTGTTGACTCAGGTGGCTAGTCAGACCAGTCTCAAAGCCGTCTATGAGTCCACAGCCAGCATCATCGACCGATTGGTCAGTCCCAAGGTAATCGCAGCCTATCAAACCTCCAAAGATGGTGGACTATTGCATCGGCTTCCCTTACCACAGACTTACGCCTCTGCCAATTTTGAGGAAGTATTAAAAGCTGAACAGCTCGTCAACTTGCCCGTGCTGCATTTATGGAGGTCCAATAAAAAGCCAGTCTCTCCCTTGCACGATTATGCCCTAATTAAAGGATACCAATACCTCATTACCATGCCTTTGGCTTTCAAAGGCAAGCTGCGAGGCATGCTGCTCGTTGCCGGCACAGGCATTGGACCAAACGACGAGGTCTTGCGCTATCTCAGCTTGTTAAGCTCTGTTACCTCCTCGACCATTCAACACCTCTCGAGCCTCGAAAGTGCGAATAAAACGCTCCAGCGCATGCGTCAGGTTGTGCAGATTGAGCACGCCATTACAGACAATCTCGAAGAAGGCATCATCATCCTGACTCCCGAATTGCAGATCGCAGAATTGAGCCCATCCGCAGAAATTATGCTGGGTTACGCATCGAAGGAGGTCTTTCTGCAAAGAGTCGAGATGGTCTTGATCGGAAACGAAACCCTTTCGACTCTATACAAGTCAGCCCAACAGGGTATCAGCTCACTGGTCGGTAATAACCTGAGTTTGAACACGCGCAATGGTAAAACATTTCTGGCTCAGGTGCTCTGCATCCCAGTCATGACCGATGGCGAGTTGACCAGTGTAGTATTGATCCTGCGCGATTTGAGCCAAACAGAACAAATCCGTGCACGCACACAAACGCTGGAACAGCGTGCTTTTCTTGGTGAAATTACCGCCATCTTCGCACACGAGGTAAAGAATCCGATTAACAGCCTGCAGACTGGCTTGCAATATATCGGCATGACAATGAAACCGGATGACCCACACTTTGACCTGGTCAACCGGTTACAAAATGATTGTCAGCGTCTGACCCATCTCATGGATTCCACTTTGACATTCTCAAAACCGATTGAGTACCACTTTACCCCGCTTGACCTGAGTTTGATGATTCCAACGATTTTGGATCGCTGGGCACCCCGCATGACCCGCCTTAACATCAAATCCAATTTTCTGGCCAATCCAGAGCATCCGATGGTGCAAGCAGACAATCGTGCGCTTGAGCAAGTCTTTGTGAACTTGATCAGCAATGCCATCCAGGCCATGGACAGCACTGGCGGTACCCTGACGATCAAGGTAAACCCCTACATTGACACGTCCAATGGTCCGCAATACGAAGTAATCGTGGCAGATTCAGGCCCAGGCATTCCAGACGAACTGAAAGACCACGTATTTGAGCCGTTCGTCACTACCAATGCCAGTGGCACCGGATTGGGATTGGCGATTACAAAACGAATCGTAACCGCGCATAAGGGCAACATCGTTTTAGAGAGTTATCCAGGTGGTACAATGTTTCACATTTACCTGCCGCGAGCCAATTAAAGGAGTTTGATGAGCGCTACAGTACTGGTTGTTGATGATGAGGAGACCGCTCGCATAGTTGTCTCTGATTTTTTGCGCGGCAAGGGTTACGAGGTCCAGGGCGCTGGCACGTTAGCTCAAGCACGCCAACTAATCAACCTGGGTGTTCCCGACATCATCATCCTGGATGTGCGCCTGCCCGATGGCCATGGTCCCAATCTGCTCAACGAAACTATGCGATTGGCGGTACGCCCTCAGGTAATCATCATCACAGCCCATGGGGACATCAGCATGGCAGTTGATGCCATGCGCGCCGGAGCGCACGACTTTATTGAAAAACCCCTTGATCTATTACACCTTGAAGAGTCCGTCAAACGTGCCGCGGAAGTGGTTGCCATGCGCCGCGAACTTAACCATTTGCGTTCAGCTCAGGCCGGCAATGATGAATTCATTATTGGCAATACCAAGGAAATGGAAGAGGTGGTGCACCTGGCAAGACGCGCTGCTGAACTCTCGGTCTCGGTTTTGATTACAGGACCAACTGGTACTGGCAAGGAAGTGTTGGCGAATTTCATCCATCGCTCCGGACCACGCGCTGGCAAACCCTTTATTGACATCAATTGCCCAGCCATTCAGCAAACCATGTTTGAATCAGAGCTATTCGGTCATGAGGCAGGTGCTTTCACCGGTGCAGTTAAGCGTCACAATGGTCTTATGGAAATCGCCGATGGTGGCATCCTTTTCCTGGATGAAATCTCCTCAATGCCCATGGATATGCAAGCAAAACTACTGCGCGCGATCGAAGAACGTTCTTTCCGACGTGTTGGCGGGTCGACCTTGATCAAGGTGGATGTACAGATCATCGCCGCTTCAAATCGCAATCTCAAAGAAATGATCAAGACCGGCGACTTTCGCGAAGATCTTTATTACCGTCTCAAAGTGGTTGATCTTAGCTTGCCTGCGTTGGCCTCCCGCAAAATGGACATCCCTGACCTGGTAGGATACCTGGTAAGAAAGTTTAATCGGAGCATGGGCATGAACATCGTCGATGTCACTCCTGCAGCCCTGGAAGTTCTCCAGAAGTACAACTGGCCTGGAAACATCCGCGAGCTAAGCAATACCATCGAACGCGCCTTGCTATTTTGTGACGATGCCGTCATTGATGTCATGCACCTCCCCAGGGACATCGTCAATCCCACTTAACCCAAAACCGCTTATCCCCTCTCTGGCATATTAATTGCAACATAGCCTTTGATAAGTTTTATTCGGCTTTAAGGAGGCTTCAATGATTTCAGACGCAAATCAAGTGGTGATGATCGTGGCGATTGTCATGTTCTCGCTGGGTATTATCTGCCTGATATTATCCATCATTATTCTTGCCAAGCAGACAATTGGACGGAATGTACAGACAATTGCGGATCAGACCACAAAATTAGCTGAAAAAGGAATTACGGATGGTGTTTCCGGCTTGGTTGGTAACGCGTCTTTGCTGATCAGTTCTCTCAATGATTTGACTCGATCCAACACCGGTATCGGAATTTTCTTTGTGTTCCTCAGCCTCGTTTTGTTGGCAGGGGCATACTATCTGGTCAAACCCTTGGGTATCGCCCTGCCAGTCGTCCCATAACCCCATTGAAAGAGGACAAACCATGAGTAGTGACCGGTTCCTGGAACAAGTCAGAGTACGTTTTGATGCCTCCGTCGCCAAATCGATTGTCAGTGCCTTTCGACAGGAACCGCTGCTCTGGAAGTCCATTTCCGATTCAACAACAACGGATGCATGGCTCAAATATGCTGGAAGCTCCAAACATTTATGGATTCCAGGGCATTACGCGTTATTCACTACCAGTCAGGATTTGGTCAGTGATGAACCGAGCGCAACGCTGAACAGTATCCTTATTAAAGCCCAAACAGTGCTCAATTCGATTCGGATGACAGGTCTACCTCCGGGCAATCTGGCTGACGCAACTGGATTAGCACTCCTTATCAAAGATTTCAACTTGAATCACCCTGATTGGCAGGGTTTGCATGGGTTATTACAGGACAAACGTAATAATCTAAGTATCTGGAAGTCTGCTTTTGCAATCCTCCCTGCGTTAATGCCGGACCTTGAAGGTTTCATCGCGTGTCTATTGAAAGAGGCTCAGAATTCACTACTTCCCTCCTACGTAGACTTGATTACCCACGCCTTATTCTCTGTACCGCTCGATGAAACAGAAAGGCTCAACCAACTTGACGGTTTTTTCTGTGATGTCGACCGATCGATACAACTGTTAGTATTGGAAAACGTTGCCAACCGCGAAAGTCCAATGCTGGCCAAATTGCTTGCTTCCCGCTTTATTACAGATGACGAAGACCATCAGGTCATTGGCAAGAAAGAGGTTGGCAGCGATGTTGTAAAGAATTATCAAGAGTTAGCTGAGATGCATCGTTTGGCTGGGCAATCGGACCAAGCCACCCAGGCCATCCAATTGGCTTATGATGCCTTGAATCAAAATCACGCAGGAGCACTCCGAGATCTTGCACTTGAACTTGAACACAATCAACCAGAAGAAGCCCGCCGCACCTGGGAAGAAATCGTTCGGTTAGTACCAGATAACGAGCAATATCGCAGAGAATATGCTGAGTTTCTGATTAAACTGGGAGAAACCGAATATGGCCTGGAGTTGTTGAACCCCGACCAACCCTCCGCAGACACTTCAGTCCTTTCATTGCGATACCCAAAATTACGAGAGAAAGTAAGCCTTGACCATACCAGCCTCAAAAATCTGCTTAAAACTCCATTAAAGAATGAGTCGCGCTTTTCAAATCAGAGCGATTATCTAATGGCCGCAAAAGAGGCATTCAATCAAAAAGATTTCCAATTAGCCAATGAATTCATTCAGAAGGCATTGATCGAAGACCCCAACAATCTCCCGGTTATCCGACTGAACAGCGAAATCCAGCAAAGGCTCGCCGATGTGGAACAAGCCATCGAGTCTTCCGCATTGCTCTCTTTATTTGAGCCTGAAAATACCAATAACAAAAAAGACCTTGCCAATCTATACCTGCAAACACAGCAACCCGAAAAAGCATTGGGCATTTACCATGAGCTTGTCACCAATACTGACACGCCTAATCGCTTGGATTTACTAATCTATGCCGACATAGCCATTAAGTCGGGTAAATCAGAATTAGCGATTCCGGTTGCTGAGGGTTTTCTGGCCCAGGACAACCTGGATGGCGAAGCTTTGGTTACCCTGGTCAATGCCTGGCTCGCCAGTGGAGAACGCGAAAAAGCGGTCAACTTACTCAATCAGACCTCAACCCTGGCCCCTGAACGCCCAGAAAGCTGGCTTTCACTGGCACAATTGTGGACGAGTATGGGAAACACCGAGCAGGCTATTGAGTCGCTTCGCA
The DNA here is from genome assembly GCA_049657925.1 of Anaerolineaceae bacterium. Lineage (GTDB taxonomy): Bacteria > Chloroflexota > Anaerolineae > Anaerolineales > Anaerolineaceae > Mesolinea. The sequence goes on along the minus strand of JBASOE010000085.1, from coordinate 9,199 downwards.
AAGCAAAAGCAGCTTTACCTGACAATCCAGGAATTCTGTTGGCGCTGGGCAATCTTTATCTCGGCAACCAGAAAACCACCGAAGCCATTGCTGCCCTAAAACAGGTACATCAGTCTGAACCAGACAATCGCAAGGTGTCCATTGCGCTCGCTAAGGCATACCTTAGCCATGGTTATTTCGACGATGCATGGATGACCATCCGACCCTTTGAGCAGGATTTTTCTTCCGATCCGGAACTTGCCTTAATTTTGGGCAAGACCATGGTAGTTCTTGGAGATCCTGACAGTGCCAAGGTGATGCTCAAATTCGCCTGGCAAGCAATGCCATCGAACGAAGCCCTCGAAGCGTATGTCAGTTTCATTCTTCTTCAGAACGACCAGAGAGGAATGCTTGACGCACACTCGACACGTGAGCTTTCACAATTAGTCTCGATCATGTATCAGAAACTGGCTGCTAATTACAACTTTGACCTAAGCCTGCTGCATGCCGATGCCCTTACAGCTCTGAACGAGTCACAAGCAGCTTATCAAGCATATTTAAGTTTGCTCGATCAACCCGAAGCGAAAACCCCTGTGACCTATCACCATCTGCAGCTGCAATTAGGCCGGATTGCACTAAAACTTGGCTTACCCGATGTCAGTATTGCCTCCTTGCAGGAAGCATCGTTAACTGACCCGGATGATCTATTGACAAAACATGTTCTCGCTAATGCTTATCTTAAATCCGGCTTACATGCAGAAGCTTTCAATACAGCGCGATCGGTTTTTAAAATGGAACCGAACAATCTTGCCAACTTGCAGTGGTACTGTGATTTCATGGCAGTTAACGATAATGCTGATGAAGCCGTGCAAGTGCTTGAGGATGCCTTGAGACTCCGTCCCCAAGAAAAATCACTCTACTTATCTCTGGCAAAAATTTATTCCGCCAACGGACAAAAAGCTGAGACAAGAGCGACGCTGACCAAACTGTTGGCTCTCGAAAACATCAGCACCGAAGAATACATTAATGTTGCCAACCTTTATCTCCACCTTAATGAACCAGTCGAAGCACAACAGATTATCAGTAAGGCTATTTCTGACAACCCCGATCCTGATTTCCAGGAAACGCGTGATTTAGCGTACTCAGTGCTTAGTTTCGGTGATCCGGCAGCAGCAGCTGCTCTGCTCGATCAGATTTCGAGCACCCCGGAAGATCGGGATATGATCATTCTGCGTGCTGACGTTCTCACCGCCAACAAACAGTTCTTACAGGCGTATGAGTTGATTGCTCCAGTATTGAAGGAGACAGAGTTTGAGAGCAGCCAGCTCCCTGCTTCATCACCACACAATTTAGTGCCTGGTTTTCTACCTTTTTCCCGGGACGGATTGAATCATCGAGCAGCTTTGCTGCTTCAACTTACCGGAGATTTTCAAGCAGCCAAACGCTACGCAGATTCAATGAGCATGCAAGACTCAGGCTTGGTAATAGATCTACAAGCACAGATTGCTTTTGCGACTGGAAGCTTCACCAATTTTGCAGATGCCTTAATGGATTCCGGCGCAACTCAAACAGCCCGCGAGCAAAGTCATAGGATGACAAAGCTATTGGTCTTGAATGCCATGATAAGCGGGGACCAAATCCAGGTACAGCTCTATAGAGAGCATCTGCTCGAAAAAGAGAGCCGACGCATATTTGACAATGCGGTTGAGTCTTGGCTAAGGAATTTCACACTTCTGGATAGCCAGGATACTGGTTGGCTGAACAAGCTTCTTGATGAAGCAGTAGCCGAGCAGCAAAAAGGCGCATTCAAACCCATGGCTTATCTGGAATTCATCTGGGAAGTAACTGCGGTGGCTTTAGCTGCCTGGGAAGCTGAAAACTGGAATTTAGCCAGCAAGGCTTTCGCAATTGCACTCTCTGAGTCACCAATAATGCCAGTAATTAATAAAACCTATGCAAATTACTTGGTTGATAAAACACGGGTCGCCAATCAAGCTCAGAATCTTGGTGTTGAAGTACACGCGCCAAAGGCTGAAAAAACCGATGAAACTGACCAGGAGCTACACGAAAAGCAAGTTTCACTTGCAGGACGCTTTATCCCAGCCAATGAAATGCTCGCAACTCTCAAACTTGGTCAGGCAGTGTTTGCCAGCCATTGGAACGAGTTAGATGAACTCAATCAATTGGTCAAAAACGGTAGGCAAGCATCACAGGCACTCATGGTGATTACCCAACCTGACTTAGCCCGGCAGCTTGTGAATGCCTTCCCCGAAGATAGCCGCGTCCTGTTCCAAAATGCGTTAAATCACTTGCACGATGCGCCCGAGTCCAGTCTGAAAATTGCCAGGCAGTTGGTTAGCGCGGATCCCAAGAACCCTTGGTATCACGCATTAGTAGCCTTTGCCCAGGAGACGACAGACCCACAAGGCGCAGTTGCTGCAATGGAGTCGGCACTCGAACTCTGGCCGGATGAGAATGGCTGGCACGTCATTACTGCTTCCCTGCTTGAAAGTGTCGAAGATTACGCAAAGGCAGCCAAACACCTCGAAACTGCACTCCAAAACAACCCAAAAAACGCTTTGTACTGGCAATTGCTTGGCGACGTAAAAGTTAAGGAAAAAGATTACCACGCAGCAAAGGACTATTTTGCAAAAGCCACCGAGTTATTTCCGACAAATCCAGCAGCTCTCGAGTCCCTCGCAAAAATCAACCAACGACTTGGCGAACCTCAAATCGCCCTGAATATTCTTGAAAAAGCAGCCAAACTTGACCCTGATAACCCAGCTTATGAAGAATCCATTGCGGAATTATTGTTGACCCGCGAAGATTACCAGGCGGCAATTTTGCAGGCTGATCAGGTACTCTCCAAGCATCCAACTCGAGAAAAAGCGCTGATCGTCAAGATCAAATCGCTCAAATCCCTTGGAAGACCGGAGGAGGCACAACGCGTGAATGACTCAGCCAAATCTGTGGTAACAGATCCGGTGCCATTTGAGTTGCTCTCCCTTGAATTGGATTACGGTAAGAACGAACTGGCTAAGCTCTCTTCATCCACCAAACTGGTCGAATCCTATCCAGAGGATGTGCGAGTGCTTAACGATCTCGCGACCCGGCAATTGGCAGCCGGATTATTGTCAGATGCTAATGAAACATTGCAGAAAGGTTTAGCGATTGATGATACCGAACCTCAGATACTCATGCTGTTCGGAAAAGTCAACCACAAACAGGGAAATCTCGATCAGGCAATTGCGAAACTTAGCTTAGCTATCCGTTACGACCCAAGCCTGATGGAAGCCTATCTGGAGATGGGTCAAACTTACCAGGATAGGCGCGAGGTTGATAAGGCCATCGATACTTACAAAAAAGCTATCGAAATGGTCAGTTCTGATCCCCGACCTTATATCCACCTGGCCACTGCCTACAAGGACAGCCGCGACTATAAAAATGCGGAGGAGATGTTCCGCAAAGCAGCCCAGATATCGCCAAACGATCCCAGCATCCGCCGTCAACTGGCAGCGATTGTGGCTCTCAATCTTGTTACCAATCTTCAGGAGGCATCAAAACGCCGATGAAACCATACCAAGCCCAGAAAGCTTCAGAAATAATCATGGTCAAACGGGGTAAGTTTTTAACCCTTGTTCAGACCGCGCTCGGTCAACATGAGTACCAATTTGTCCGTCAAGCCTGCTTAATCTGGTTGGCGAATTATCCGGGTGATTTGTTGGTCAGTTTTGTGTATGCTTCAGTACTCGCTGAGTTAGGGGACATCCCAATGGCACTCACAAACTTACAAAAGGTCACTCGTTTTGACCCTGAATTTACTGAAGCGATGAGTCTGTTGGTCCAGCTGGAAAGCGGCAGTACAGCCAAGGAAGAGCACAAAGCCTGCCTTATTTACCTGCAACGCGACAACCAACCCTCCACAACCTCCGTCCAGTGGCTTGCCCCATTGAATACTGCCAGGATTGGTTTTGAAAGTGGCGACTTGCCGAGTGCAGAAAAACATGTTTTACTCGCCCTTGCCCACAACCCTTCTGTCGCTTTACCCGCGCTTTTCCATATGCAAATTGTGCATCAGATGGGTAACATGACCCTACTCGATACTTTGGCTGGGATTTATGCCAATCGTTGGCCTGATTGTGTCCAAATCAAGATCTTCTCAGCCATTGCTAATCTACAATTAGCTGATGACTCAGAAGGAGTTGAAAAACTGCATTGGTCTGCCTCGCATGATGTCAGTGGACAGGTGATCAACCGCATTCTCGGACCTAATCACCCCTACAAACCGCTCTGGCCAGAGGAACTTAAGGTTTACCTCGATTTACCAGTCCCAGCTTCTGTGGCAGCAGAGTTGGGTTGGAATGTGCTTGCCACGTCGGGAAAGTCCCCTGAGTCAGTTTACACCGGCGCGAAAGACCAACAACAGACTCAGGCAATTAGCACTGCTTCCCAGCTCACATCAGACGACCTGGTTGGCGCAATATCAGTCGCAGGCTCGCTGCCCGATTTTATGAATGGCGAGACCGGTCGGGTCGACCAACCTTTACCTGGGGTGGACTATTCAGAGATACCGACGTCCTCATTTTTCCTCAGCGACCTGTCAACACCCGTTCCCGACAGTACCATCCCCGTTGAAAAACTTCTGCGAAACGACGAGGACAAACTGGCTGTCACCGCTCTGATTGAAATCCAGGCTGAGTTTGACAAGGTCGCCAAATCTCTCAGGAAAACTGAATTGGTTACCGCTGATGGTCGCTTCCCCAAATATGTCTTATTAACGTCTCGGATCAATCTTGAAGCGAAGTACGGTTCGAATACAGCCAATGTGATCATTGATGCCATGGGTGACTTATCCCTTAAGATTACCGCCCTGCCCAGCTGGAATAGCACTGTTTTCGTGCCTGATGACCCTAAAAACGTCACCGAATTCGGACTCACCCCGATAACCAGCCCGGATGCCTGGCAACTTAAATTGGCTCTGGCTGATCTCGACAAAAAATTGGCAACCAAAGGGGAGATGATTGGCGCGCTCTTGATTGTTGGCGGACATGACATTGTGCCGTTTCATATGCTGCCCAACCCCACTGATGACTCCGACGTCAACGTCCCTTCGGACAACCCATACGCCACAACCGACGAAAACTATTTCATTGCTCAATGGCCTGTCGGGAGAATTCCGGACGAAAAAGGCACTGAGGCAACCTTCCTGCTCGAACAATTGCGCTTTCTGAACAACGAATACGATCTTAAGGTCAACGCCAAGACACTCATTTCTGGTTCAATATTTGAAAGCTGGTTGTTTCTTTTAGCGGATCGGTTCTCGCAACCCTTCAATCGTTTACAAACTTCAGATAACCTTGGCTATTGCGCGGAAGTGTGGAAGATCCCTTCACAAGAGGTTTTCAATGTAATCGAGCGTGCCAAGACAATAAAAACCTCGCCTCCAAACGACCTCACAACCTTATTGCAAAAGCAACGTCCTGATCCAAAATTCGCCTACTTCAACTTGCACGGACTCAATGACTCGCCAGAATGGTACGGCCAGCGCGACTTCAAAATGCAGTCCAGAGATCCAGAATACCCGGTCGCTTTAGCACCTTCACTTTTCAGCGAAAAAAGTGGTGCTCCTGATATAGTCCTCAGTGAAGCTTGCTACGGTGCCTTTATCCTCCAAAAACGCGCGACTGAAGCCATGTCACTTAACTTTCTTGCCAACGGAACCCGTGCTTTTATTGGGTCTACCTGTGTGGCCTATGGCTCAGTGAACAAACCGCTCATTGCGGCTGATCTGTTGGCCTACAATTTCTGGAAGCATGTCCAGCAAGGAGTTTCAGTAGGTTATGCCTTGATGCGTGCCAAAATGGCTATTGCGCAGTCTATGACTGAGTCGCAGGGCTATCTCGATGGTGAAGATCAAAAAACCATTCTCTCCTTTGTTTTGTATGGCGATCCGCTTGCCAGCAAGGACGCGCTCAAGCGTTACAGCAAGCCGATGATCAGACCAGGAAAGAACCCAGCGATGAAAACAATCAGCGATTCGCGCGAGGAATTGGTCGTCTCGTCTGATCAGATGCCTGATGAAATTATTGAGAAAGTTCGCAAAGTAATCAGTGATTACTTGCCCGGTCTGGATGATGCCACCGTAACGCTCAATCCCCAGTTGACTAACTTCAATCTCAATTCCGCTAAAATGCACACCCGCAAGACCACCAAGAATGGCGCAACGGAAAGTCAGCGCTATGTGATCACCCTTAAGAAATCCTACATGCTGGATAGCATCAATCACGATTCATTCGCCCGTGTGACATTCGACCAGAAGGGTGATCTGATCAAATTGAGCGCTTCAAGGTAGATCTACTTATCGTCCTGTTCGGAAAATATGAATCATCAGGTCAGGCTTTTACCTGACCTGATTGAATAATTTATTAATAATTAGAAATTTACTGAGACGCTGTGTCACTTTTTGATGAGAGAATTGATCGAGAGGTGGCCATTGAGCAGGCGCTTTAGCGATTGTACCCAAGGTTCTGAGGCAGAAGCAGCTGAAAAATCAACTAATTCACTGGCTGTAATTATCCAGATTGGAAGACCAAATCTGAGCAACTGAAAAACCAAAAGAAGGAAACCAATGGACCCAGGGTCTGTGCATTCTGCAAGTTTCCCTGTCCTTAAATCCGGAAAATATTCTTCGCTTTATGCCAATTTATACAAGGCTATCTTCAATGAAGATCTTCCTCTTTCCGCCTGATCACGGACATTTGAAACAGATGCAAAACAGCGCGCTTATAAACATCATTTCGGGCAAACCCTGAAAGTATCTGATGATTGGATTACGGGCGATTTTCCCTAAACTTCAGTATAATCAGCCAGTAACTATGTTAACCGTAAAAACAATTCAAGAAACAAAAAAACTACTATTAGAAAAATTTGGGACACTCCAAACCAAGTCAGAGTCGGTGCCGACTTTGAACGGGCTTGGCAGGATCATGGCAGAAGCGGTCGTCTCAGATGAGTTCATCCCTGGTTTTAATCGCTCAACCGTAGATGGTTTCGCTGTTAAAGCCGCTGACATTCAGGGCAGCTCTGATTCGATCCCAGCCATACTGACCTGTGTTGGTGAAATTCACATGGGTGAGGCTGCTGATCTGGTGATCCACAGCAATGAGTGCGCAATGGTACCAACCGGTGGGGAAGTCCCGCAAGGCGCGGACACTGTGGTGATGCTTGAGTATGTTGAAGCGATTGGTAGTCAACAATATGCTTTTTACAAACCCTCTGCGCCTGGAAGTAACATGATCCTGAGAGGGGAAGATGGAAAACCCGGTGATGTGATAATCCCACAAGGGAAGAACCTGACTGCGGCTGATATCGCCACTCTCAGCGCGGCGGGTTTTAGCGAGGTTTGCGTCTCCCGTAAACCCAAGGTTGGCATCATCTCAACCGGTGACGAACTGGTTTCTGTGGGTGAGCCGTTAAAACCTGGACAGATCCGCGATGTGAATCAATCATTGCTTTCCGCTCTTGTAGTTCAGGCAGGGGGGCAGGCGACTTTCTATGGCATTGTCAAAGATAAAGTAGAAGTATTAAGTGACTTACTTTGTCGGGTCATTGAGCAATCAGACATCGTCCTTGTCAGCGGCGGTACCTCTGTCGGAGAAAAAGACGCCATGGCGCAGGCACTGCAGATACTTGGACAGATCTATGTGCATGGCATTGCAGTCAAGCCCGGAAAACCGACGCTTGTGGGTGAGATCTCAGGGAAACCTGTGTTTGGATTACCCGGAAACCCGGTGGCTTGTTTTTTCGTTTTCCATGCAATCGTCGAAGGTTTGATACATAAAATGCTGGGAGCTGAGGAAAGCGATCTTGTCATTGAGGCCAAATTGTCACGGGCGGTTGCATCCAATCACGGCCGTGAAGAGTTCATCCTGGTCAATCTGAAGGATGGTTTGGCAGAACCTGTACCCAGTAAATCCGGTTTAATCTCAACGGTCAGCAAGTCCAACGGCTATTTCGTTATCCCACGAGAGACTGAAGGTCTGGCAGCTGGTACGACGGTTGCCGTTCATATGATCTAAAGGAGCAGCATGGCTTTTACATACCTGACCAACATCCCGCTCGAACAAGCAAGAACAGACTATCTGGTTCAGTTAAGGTCATTGGGATTAAAACCCAAGATCGAAACAGTCGCAACAGTCGAAGCCAAACATCGCGTTACCGCAGAATCAGTCTATGCACGCATCAGTGCGCCACATTACAACGCTTGTGCCATGGATGGCATCGCGCTGGACGCTGCCAAGACATATGGCGCCAACGAAGTCACCCCTGTTAATCTGAGTGATGAAGATTTCTTTTGGGTAAATACCGGCGATTCTTTACCTGATGGTTGCGACAGTGTGGTAATGATCGAAGATGTGATCCAAGAGAACGAGAAAGTGCTGCTGTTTGGCGCAGCTTCACCCTGGCAAAACGTGCGGCAGATTGGCGAAGACATCGCGGCAGGGGATATGATTGTTCCATCCTATGAGGAACTTACTCCGGCAGCTTTGGGAGCCTTACTCGCCTCTGGTGTGCTTGAGGTCAAGGTGGTCAAGAAACCGTTGGTCGGGTTCATTCCGACTGGAAATGAGATTGTTTCTCCCAGGGCAGACCCGAAGCCAGGCGAGATCATCGAATTCAACTCCATTATCTTTTCTGGTATGGTTGAGGATTGGGGTTGTGACCCGCGGGTCTATCCGATCATCAGGGATCAGCCTGAGGCTATTGAAGACACACTGCGCATAGCCGTCGAAGAATGTGACCTGGTTTTACTCAATGCCGGTTCGTCGGCAGGCGCGAAAGATTACGCCGTAGAAGCGATTGATAAAGTAGGGGAAGTTGTTTTACACGGCATCGCCATTAAACCTGGAAAACCGACGATCTTGGCTTATTCAAAAGCCATTGATAAAGTTGTGCCTGTCATCGGACTGCCTGGTTACCCAGTGTCGGGGATCCTGGTGATGGAGCTGTTGATCAAAGCTGTCATTCAACTGCTTACCAAAGCACCATTTACTGAGATGAAGATGATTCAGGCTACCAGCTCAAGGCGATTACCATCCAGCCTGAAGTATCTGGAATTTGTTCGTGCAAGAATTGGGAATGTTAACGGCAAGCATGTAGCCATACCGCTTAATCGTGGGGCAGGTGTAGTCAGTTCTTTTGTCAAAGCGGATGGCATTAT
>JBASOE010000084.1:0-5710 GCA_049657925.1 Anaerolineaceae bacterium | reverse complement strand
TCATGGATGGTGAGAAAGCCGGCGCGTATCTGAGCTTTATCAACGGCAGGAAACTATTAGTCTACAATTCGGCCTGGAACCCCAAATTCTCCCAACTTTCACCAGGCTGGGTACTGCTCGCGTATCTTCTTCAATGGGCGATCGAGAATGGCTTCAGCGAAGTGGACATGATGCGCGGCGACGAGAATTATAAATACAAATTTGGAGGTGTGGATCGGCATGTCTTGTCAGTCAGTTTACGACCAAATTAAATACTCGTTGAATGAACTTAGAAGATGTGTAGGACCAATGATAGACATCGATTACTGCTCCAACGAAAATCTAGAACGAAAAAATAGAATGGCTAGATCAAAAAAAATATACATGTTATAGTCAATTTACACATTATATTATTCTTTACCGGTTAAAGTGGTGCTAATGAAAGGAAGAATGAGTAAATTGTAGCCACTACTTTATTTGTTCTGGTGCTCATCCCAATTGTATTTAACAATCATTTCAAAATAATTAATGCCGTTGGCTATCCAGCTTTGATACTTTCGTCAGATGAAACGAATTTGTTGAACCATACGCTTTACTTACCAATAATAAATAACAGCTATCCCTTAAAAATAAATGGAAGCTAATAACCAACATCAAAAAGAACATTGAAATAATGATCCAACCAACCAAGCCTATTCAAATAATGAAAGAGTGAAGTGGCAAACCGCAATTATTAAGCTCCGAGAGGTATTGCTACTTATCAATACTTCTTGCCCGAGTGACATCAGGTCAGAAGGCTGAGTGCCAACGAAACCTAAGAATAACTTTTTTTCCATCAATCCCGTCAAACAAGTATGAACCAAATTGCAAACGATAATAATTTAGAAATTGACAGAGGGTCCGGTTTAGACGACCTTAAGCATTTTGTAATCACATGTCAGGAAGACCCGGCTAAGTTTCGAGAAATCTACCTCTTGTTCAGCAAACCTGTTTTTGCATATGTTCTCGGCCTAGTTAGGAATTATGAACAAGCCGAAGATATCACTTCCGAAACCTTTATCAAGGCTTTTGTTTCAATCTCTCAGCTCAGAAACCCAGAAAAGTTTACTGCCTGGATATTTACAATTGCAAGAAACAAGTCTATGGATTTCTTCAGAAATCAACGAAGAAATCTGTTTGTTGGACTTGAGGATGATCTGCATATTGAAAACTTCTCAAGTCTTGAGAGCGTGCGCGATGATACTCCATTTCTCATCAACGATTTAATACGTACACTAAGTGAGGGAGAACGAGAACTCATTCTGCTCAAATATTATTCTGGGCTGACTTTCAAACAAATTTCTCAGGTATTAAGGCGTCCTGAGTCTACTATAAAGAGGGATATCTATCGGACGCTTCGCAAGATGGAAATCTTATTGGAGGACAAAAATGAAAAATAATTTGGAGCAAAAAATTGATGCTATTGCAAGTCAGTTCTCATGGAATCGGGAGCAACTTGCACCCAGATATGCATTTATCACAAAGCTTGAAACGCGACTATCAAATGAACTGTCTCAAGCAAAGCCTGATCCTCTACGGAAAAGACCTCGGGTTACCGTCTGGCAATTCGCTCTTGCGGTGGGAATGTTGCTGGTTGTCGTGGTCTTTGCAGTTGGGCCTACTGAGGTGCTTGCAAGAATTCGCACTCTGCTGGGTTTTGTGGATGGGTTTGGAACTGTAAGCTCAGAAGATTCTTTGCGCACACTGAGCGCTCCAGCTTCACTCACGAAGGATGATGTGACAGTGACTGTTTATGACGCATTACTCACTTCAGAGAAAACCACTTTACATTACAGCATCACAGGGCTGAGTAATTCCGATTATGTACTCTTTCCTGACCAGGAAGAATGCACAGAGCCTGAGAAGATACGCTTGCCGGATGGCACAATGCAGAGTATCCAGAGTCCTGTTCCGGACTCAGTCAATTCGTTCGAGTTAGTATTAGCCTGCATCCCCGGGACAATAGTTGGGCAGGTTCCTGAGGATTGGACGATTCCGATAAAAATAAACACGAATTTGGGCTCTAAAACGGTTTATCCGCTGGAGGATAAGACTCCTCAGGCTGTAGCGCCCGGGGTTCCTAACAGCACCCAGCCAGTTGCAGATATTTTTATTGAAGTCGGCAGGGTTGTCAAAACTGATGATGGGTTCATCCTGATTGGCACCGAAGTCACAAGAAGGCCTGCCGGATGGGCAGTGTTGAGAACAAATCTCACCATCACAGACGCTAATTCACAGCCTGTCGAATTCACATATCCCGAAGGTGCAACAGCAGGGTCAGACTTTTCTTACGGTGTTGATCGTTACCCTTGGGCAGTCCAGTTCAAGGCTGATGGTGTAACTTTCCCAATCAAGATTAGTACAGAGTCAAAAGCGTTCGAGCCGATGTCTGGAGACGAGAGGGCTGAGCTTAAAGTAGATGTTGGGCAAAATCCGCAAAACGGAGATGTTATTGAAGTAAATCAATCTGTTGCGTTTGCTGGGGATGGGAATACTGTGAAATTGAACAAGGTAACGGTTTATAAAGATGGGTATGGATTCAACTTAACTTTAGGAGGTCTAATTTCTAATCTCAATGTTTCACTTAAAAACTGTAAGGGGGTCGGTTCTGGGGGAACCGGCTTCGCTGCAATAGAGCCTGAAACGATGAGTCAATCCATTTTTTGTGAATCGGTACCTAAAGGAGAAATAACAATCTTTTTGACGGATGCGTTCATTTCTCATGAACGACAAATAAAATATATGTTCTGGTCACCAGATTAATAACTAATTCCATGAAACTACCGTCAAAACGATTAGAAGGATTTTCAAGCCATATACATTAGAAAGGAAAGGTAAAAAATGAATAAGTTGATTTGGAAACGCCGACTACCTCTGATACTATCACTACTTACAATCATCATTGGTTTCGGACCAACGCAAAGTGTCCAAGCAGTTGATCCTCCGTGCACAGGATCTGAATGTAACTATGTCGACCCATACAATACCGTTTGTTGGTCAACTGCCGTCATCGCCGGTTCAGCAGTCGCTTCCGATGGCATCACAACAAATCGAAACATGTATTCAGGAGATTGTATAGCGAATTACTCCTATACTAAATATTCAACATACACCTATTTGGCCGCAGAAACCGTCGGAGTTTACACTTACGAAGCTCCACAAACATACGTCTGGGTTTACAACACCATGTGGGATGGAAGCGGGGTAGTTTGCACACGTGGTCATAAAGGAACTGCTCCTGGCGTCTATAACATTTCGACCAGTCAAATCTGTCGATAGTTTTTACATTGTGAGAGGATAAAATGAAAACCAAAATACCAACCATTCTTTTAGTAGCAGTTTGTGTCATGGGCTTAAGCGTTCTTTACCTGACCACAATTTCAGCCAGCGCTGATAGCTCACAGAAAATAACATCCGTGGAATTGGTTTCCTATGATGCTAACCCAGCCTTTGTCACTACTGAACTTTGCATTGACCTGCCCAGCAAAGCACAATGGTTGCCTTATGCTGAACTGAGTTTTGGTCAGACTAAGATCACGAATACCAGCATCCTACTGGTTGGTGCAAAGCAACCAGGCATTCTCGACCAGCAAAACCGTTGTTACATCTTGAGTTTTCCATTACAGGAGAACCAGGTATTGCAAGGTCAAGCTATTCTCACGCTTCAGACCCTGAAAGCTGATCGGGAAGGCGGCTTAATGACTGACGCAGGCGTGCTTGCGACCCAAAAGCAGCTTGCTCAGACTCACCCCGGGGTCGAATTCACAACCTTTACGGAGTCAGGAACAGGCGGAGGGGGAGGGGGTATTAAGTTCACAGATCTGCCCAAGGGTGTAACTGAGGATCAGGCAATGGCTTGGGTTTGGGAAGCCAGCGAAATCACAGCACAGGCTGATTGGTCTGCAAAGCTCGACTTTTCAAAGTAACGGTAAATATTGAGGATCCAATCGTCTTGATTGGGTCCTCATTCCATTTTTGGAGCAAACGATGAAACAAAGCAAGTGGATCCTCTACCTTGGATTATTGGCTGTACTGAGTGCCTGTGGACAAGCGAAGCAAGTTGGTTCTCGAACATCGACTATTGAAACAAGCCCAACCCGGATAGAAAGCTTGACAGCTGAAGCAAGTGCTCTTCCCGAACCACAAATCTCGCTCCAACCAGCAAGTCTGGTTCTTCCATCAGAAACATCGACGTCTGTATCTATTGACTTGCCACCAGTTTCTGATCCAACATCGACCCCAGCAGCAATTTCTGCGAAGAAGGCAGTGCTGAGCAGTGAGACCATTCCTGATGGTACAGCGATGCAAAAAAATCAGATCTTCACCAAGACATGGGTTCTGAAGAATGTAGGGACTGAGACCTGGGATGAGTCTTACTCTCTCGAATTACTCTCAGGCAAAAGCAGCAGTCTGATGAATGCACCCTTACAGGTAGTTTTTGGAAAACCCGTCAAACCTGGTGATTCCATTGAACTTAGTATTGATCTTATTGCACCAAAAGCTGACGGAAACTATACCGTCACATACCGTGTTCTCGATGGAAATGGATCCAACGTAGGCATAGGGCAGGGGAATGACATCTGGTTAACCATTGCTATTGGTCAGAATACTGTTGTTCAAAATTCGACCGACTTGGATCCCGCAGGAGTGAGTTTTTCGCTGGGAAAAATCAGCCACATTGGAGATGTGACATCCATTCAAGTCTTATCATCCTTTTCGACAAGAGAGTATTACACGCAGCCTGTACCAACATTGATTGTCGATGGCAAACAAGTTGTTTTCACTGGAGGAGTAGACGACTGGCAGGTGTCTGGGGAGTACAGTTACTTATGGCAGTATGCGATCTCTGAACAGAATTTCAACAATGCTGGTTCAATCATCCTGGTCTTTGACACATCCATTCGAAAGAATTTGTGGGGAAACCAGATTGTTGAAGCATGTCTTTCAGCTTTGAGTCTGCTTCAGAAAGCGCACCCTGGAATGAGTTTCGGATGTAATCCTGCTATGGGTGGATATCCTTATGACTCTCTTAAGGTACCCTCAGGATTGACCAGATCACAATCGCACCAGTTAGTAATGGATGCCATTGAGAGTGCAGTGTATGGTAGGTGGGAAGTGAAAATTCGGTGAAGGCTTGAATAAATAATGTCAATTACGGGTGTTGGTTTTTCAATAAAAGCCGCTGGATATTATTGGAGTAACCTAGAGAACACTATCGGGATACATCGCTACTAACAAGAACAGAACACACATACTATATCTATTTAGGATTAGATGCAACCTCTCCAATGTAAAGAAATCCTAAGGTTTACGCACCTAAGGTTTGCGTTCCTTGACTCAAAGTCCCGCCTGGAATCCCTACCCATTAAGTACCTCAGGGTTCACTAACACAAATAAATCCACCTATCCTTGATGATTTATTGGGGCAAATAAGTCAAATGTTTCGGCTGGGTGCTGTCGAGTAATAAAGACTAATTCCGCGGAACAGACTGGGAGCAATATTTGGCCAGTCTCGACAAGAAACAGCGTCACGAAATCAGACGTAAAATACGGAACGCGGACACCCAACACGATTCCAGCTGGTACATCATGCAGCACGGCGAAAAGTGCCAGGAGGAGATGGACGTTTTCCTTGGAATGATGCGTAATGAACCCGACAAAGACACTTTCCTCAACCCCCTGATGGTGGATT
>JBASOE010000083.1:0-1826 GCA_049657925.1 Anaerolineaceae bacterium | reverse complement strand
GTTCGGAGGTGGTACGTCCAGTCAGCGTGGTTTTTGGTCCGCCACTGGAAGCGACGGTCATTAACATTGCAGTCTCCAACCTTGGCGAACCAGAACCCGCCCATGTGCACGTTTGGGAGGTAGTGATTGAGTAAGTATTCATTGCCTAAATTGACCATGTATATTCCAGAGCAATTCGAATTCTTAACGGGCTGGTGTCCCACCCCTGCACGGTCGGGAGACCGGCACGATCGCAGTGATACTGGACATAGACTTGTCACAAGATTGTCGCAAGATTTGTCACAAGATTCCCACACAAAAAAAGATGGTGGTATACTCCTGCAGTTCTCAGGTGAGAATTTTGTTTGGGAGTTTGTTTTAGACGGACCAAATGATGCTTTTGGGTTAACCCCGGGCATTTTTGTTGGGAGGGCAGCACCGCAAGGAGCTGTCTGCTGGCACGAAGTAGTTTGTTGAGTCAACGTTACATCCCCCTGAACGAAAAACATAGGCGCAAGCTATCAACCTCAACAGGTTTTGAGGCTTTGTTATTTCTTGCGCGTTGATTAGGAATGGAGCATTGATGTCTACAAATTTTGACCAATTTGGTCTGCGCCCTGAGCTGATTCAGGCCGTGACCGCCCTGGGTTACCAGGAACCAACCCCAATTCAGACCGGGATCCTTCCCTTGATGTTATCCGGACGAGACGTGATGGGCCAGGCCCAAACGGGCACCGGAAAAACCGCAGCCTTTGCGCTGCCTATTTTAAACAAACTGACCACTAAAAACCGACTGCCACAAGCATTAGTGATCGTGCCCACGCGCGAACTCGCGCTGCAGGCACACGACATGATCCGAGCCCTGGGGCAGTACAGTGAACCCCGCGTTCTGGCAGTTTACGGCGGCACCTCCTACAGCCCGCAACTCAACGAATTGCGAATGGGTGTAGATGTTGTTGTGGGCACCCCTGGCCGCCTGTTGGATCTAATTAAACGCGAAAAATTGCATTTGGAAGAGGTCCAGACGGTTGTGCTGGATGAAGCAGATGAAATGCTTTCCATGGGCTTTATCGAGGATGTTGAAAGTATCTTAGCGGCGACCCCCAAGGAACGACAGACAACCTTGTTTTCTGCCACCTTGCCGTCACGTGTGCGCCAGCTGGCGGAGAAGTACCTGCGCAACCCCCAAACCATCAGCATTGCTGCGGATCAGGTGACTGTAGCAGCGATCGAACAGCGCTATTACCTGGTCAATGAGCATGACAAGCTGGCGGTTCTGACGCGCTTATTCGAGATGGAAACCATCACTTCAGCGCTGATTTTTGCGCGAACACGAGTGCGCACGGCTGATTTGGTCAATGAGCTCAACATGCGTGGTTTTCCTTCAGAGGCGCTGAGTGGAGATATTAGCCAGGATGCGCGCGAACGCACCATGGCGCGCTTTAGAGCGGGACAGGTCAAGGTTTTAGTGGCGACAGATGTTGCCGCACGGGGACTGGACGTGGAAGGCATTTCGCATGTCTTCAATTTTGACCTCCCGGATGACGCGGAAGTCTTTGTGCACCGCATTGGCCGTACTGGTCGGGCAGGTCGTACTGGTGTGGCTATTTCGCTGGCACGACCCTCGGAAAAACGCACTATTCGCGACATCGAGCGCTTTACCAAGCAGACCATGACCGAAGCGCAGATTCCGACCGCGGAAGACATCCACAACAAGCGTGCGGATGACCTGATGGAAAAAATCGAATTGTGGCTGCGGCGTCAGCGAGGCAAGGAAGAACGCGCGCTGGTGGAAAGCCTCGTGGCTGCTGGCGTGGATCCTCTGGATCTGGCTGCTGTGGCGTTAA
>JBASOE010000082.1:0-11217 GCA_049657925.1 Anaerolineaceae bacterium | reverse complement strand
GTCTCCCCCCGTTGATCACCCTTGGAGAACCTATGGAAAGAAACTGAATGGTAAGCCTACTGTTGTGATTAATTAGGACACTTCTATTTAGCCAACATTAGGACATTCCTATTTAGCCTTGACATTTTGCATACAGTTTCACGAAATCGGCTTGCATCTATGCTATAATTTGAATTCTAAACACGATGGCAGACCATCGGTCATCCGGCAGAGAGCCGCGTTAAGTTGCAAAGCGGCAGGTGCCTCCGGAGCACCTCAGACCCTACTCAACTGCCCCTCCAAAAGGAGCGTGGCCGCGGTGATGCCCTTCAGCCGCAGACGCCCAAGCCCGTTAGCGCTTCCGAGCTGCCCGACCCTGCGCCGGGAAGCAGGGTGGTACCGCGAGAACCTCTCGTCCCTGCATGACAGGGATTTTTTATTTAACAGGAGCAATGATGATCGACCCAACCGCAATTGAACACTACAAACCTGAAGAGATCGAGCCCAAATGGCAGGCACGTTGGGCTGCCGACCGTCTTTACGAACCGTGGAACGACCCCGATAAACAGAAATTCTACGCCCTCACTATGCTGCCTTACACTTCCGGCGACCTGCACATCGGCCATTGGTATGCCATCGCGCCATCCGACGCCCGTGCGCGCTTCAAGCGCATGAATGGCATGAACGTGTTCTTTCCCATCGGCTTTGACGCCTTTGGGTTGCCCGCCGAGAACGCCGCTATCAAGAATTATACCCATCCTCGTGAGTGGACCTTCAAAAATGTTGAACGCATGCGCAAGCAGCTCAAAACCATGGGTAATTCTTTCGACTGGCGCAGCGAGATTATCACCGCTGACCCCAAGTATTATCGTTGGACGCAGTGGTGGTTCGAACAATTCTACAAGCACGACCTGGCTTACCGAAAATACTCCCCGGTCGACTTCTGCCCCAGCTGTAACACCACACTGGCACGCGAACAGGTCAAAGGTGAGGAGCGTCTGTGTGAACGCTGCGGTACGCCCGTGATTCGAAAGGAGCTCAACCAGTGGTTCTTCCGCTCCTCCAGGTATTCTGAAGAGTTGCTCAATTTCGAGGGCATCGACTGGCCAGAGTTTATCAAAACCTTGCAAACCAAGTGGATCGGCAAGAGCACGGGTGCGTCTGTGACTTTCCTGACTGAACAGGAGGACCCGCTGGAAGTCTTCACCACCCGCCCGGACACCCTGTGGGGGGTGACCTTCATGGTGCTCTCACCTGAACATCCGCTGGTCGACAAACTGACCACACCTGGTCAGCGTGAGGCGGTTGCGGCCTACCAGGAGCAGTCCAAGCGTCAATCCGATATCCAGCGTGAAGCGACTGATCGAGACAAAACCGGCGTTTTCACCGGTGGATACGCGATCAACCCTGCCTCGGGCGAACATATCCCAGTCTGGATTGCGGATTACGTGCTGATGAGCTACGGCACCGGCGCCATCATGGCCGTGCCAGCCCACGACCAGCGTGACTTCGAGTTCGCGCGCAAGTTCAACTTGCCCATCAAGGTGGTCATCCAACCCAGCGGCTCCCCGGATATCAAGTCAGAAGACATGACCACGGCGGTCGAAGCCCACGGCGACATGGTCAGCTCTGGTCCACTGACCGGCACGCCTGAAGCCGAGACCTTCGCCACTGCCATCCGCTTCGCGGAAGAAAACGGTTTTGGTCATGAATCGGTCAACTATCGCTTCCATGATTGGCTGATCAGCCGCCAGCGCTATTGGGGCGCTCCTATCCCGGTGGTTTACTGCGATCACTGCGGTACCGTATTGGTACCCGAAGGGCAACTGCCGGTGGAACTGCCCGAGGAATATATGTGGTCAGACAAAGGCGTGAACCCACTGGTCACCCACCCCACCTGGAAGCATACCACCTGCCCACAATGCGGCGGCCCAGCCACGCGTGAAACGGACACCATGGACACCTTCATGTGCTCCAGCTGGTATCACCTGCGCTACCTCAGCCCGGATTTCGACAGCTACCCCTTCGACCCGGAGCAGTACAACTTCTGGATGCCGGTCGACACCTACACGGGCGGCAGTGAACATGCCACCATGCACCTGATCTATACGCGCTTCTTCCATAAAGCCGCGC
Organism: Anaerolineaceae bacterium; assembly: GCA_049657925.1. Classification (GTDB taxonomy): domain Bacteria; phylum Chloroflexota; class Anaerolineae; order Anaerolineales; family Anaerolineaceae; genus Mesolinea. The sequence goes on along the minus strand of JBASOE010000082.1, from coordinate 9,105 downwards.
GCGATTGCGGCATCACCAGGGGCGATGAACCGATGCTGCAGTTGCGCAACCAGGGTATGGTGCTCGGTGAAGACGGTGAAAAGATGTCCAAGAGCCGTGGCAACGTGATCAACCCTGATGACCTGGTTGCGCGATACGGCGCAGACACCGTCAGAGCCTACCTGTTCTTCTTCAGCAGCTGGGAATCCGGCGGCCCTTGGTCCTCCTCTGGTATCGAAGGCAACATGCGCTGGCTGCGTCGGGTCTGGTCAATATTGCTCGAGCCCGCCAAGTCTGGCGTGGATGAAGCCGTGTTGAGAGCGCAGCGCCGCAAGGCACATCAGACCCTGCGCGCCATCACCTGGGACTATGAACACTTCGAATTCAATACCATCATCTCCAGCCTCATGGAACTGTTGAATGAGATGGGTCGGTCCAAGAACGCTGGCGCTTACGGTACACCTGAATGGGACGAAGTGGTCGACCTGTACCTGCGCATGTTGGCGCCAGTCTGCCCGCACATCGCCGAAGAACTGTGGGAACGCCTGGGCAAACCTTATTCCATCCACACCCAGCCCTGGCCGAAAGTGGATGAGGAAGCTGCCAAGGATGAAGAGATCACGTTGATTGTGCAGGTCAATGGCAAGCTGCGCGACCGTATCGTGGTGCAGCCCGGAATTTCTGAGGAAGAGATGAAAACCAAAGCCCTCAGCAGTGAAGTGGTCAATAAGGAAGTCGCCGGCCGACCCGTGCGCAAGGTCATCCTCGTCCCCGGACGATTGGTGAATATTGTGGTGTAGTCCTCACATAATATGACTTAATTGGCTGACTGTTTTGGTCAGCCTTTTTTGTTTGGAGTAAGTAATCATTGAGATGCCTGCATATTCAATGGGTCGTGAATTAATTCGTTCGGATTTTCGATGCGACTCGTCAAGCAAGTTATAATTAATTGCAGGAGGGGCAAATGAGATCGATCGCTCGACTCAAAAAAGAAAGACCTGTTTCCAGGTCTCTTTCCGCACAACGCGGGGTCACCGAAGTGACGATTGGGATAAATCTTTATTTGAACTTGGTGTGTAATCCGTAGGGTGATACGAATTAAGCTTAGTATAGTGATCAAAAACAAAAATGTCAAGCACTAATCATTCAATAAACAAAACTGGAGCAATGATGAAACCTGAAAAATATTATCTTGGCTTGGACATGGGGTCAACTTCGGTAGGCTTTGCGGTAACCGATCCCAACTACTATCTGGTAAAGGCAAACCGCAAGTGCCTATGGGGCGTTCGTCTGTTCGATGAAGCCAACACTGCCGCAAAGCGCCGGGCTGCCCGCAGCAGCAGAAGACGCCGTGATCGCGAGGTTCTACGGCTCAAGCTTCTTCAAGACCTTTTTGGTCAGGCGATCAACCGGGTTGATCCTGCGTTCTTCCAACGCTTAAACGATAGTTTCTTCTTCCCAGCAGATAAAGCAATCGAGCAGCGCTTCACCCTGTTTAATGATCCTGGCTTCACCGATGTAGATTTTCACCGCTCTTATCCAACCATTTATCATCTCCGGCATGCGCTCATGACCGACCCCAAGCCACATGATGTACGCCTGGTTTACCTTGCCGTACACCACATCCTCAAACATCGCGGTCATTTTCTTTATGAAGGTCAGTCCGGATTCGAATTGGGCTCGGCTTTTGACCAGCGTTTCGCGACCCTCCAAAAAGCAGCCAGCCAAACTCTCGACTTGGAATTGCCAGCCAAAGCCGGAAAAGTGCTCCATGAAGTGCTCATGGATCGTAGGCTTAAACGCGCTGACAAAGTGAATGAGATCATGACACAACTCGGTTGGGACGAGAAACTTCAACAGGATTTTGTCAAACTGTTGCTGGGCTACTCGATAAAACTGACCAATCTGTTGGGTGAGGAATACAAAGATGCCAAGCCCGAATCGGTTTCTTTCGATAAAGCTGGGTTTGAAGACGAGAAGCAAGAACAGTACGTCAGCTTACTTAAGGACGAGGAATTTGCATTTCTCGACTCCGCATACCAATTCTTTGGGCATATGCGCCTCGAAACGCTCCTTCTTGGCCACACCAGCCTCTCAGCAGCCAAGATTGCCTTGTACGAAAAGCACAAAACTGACCTGACGCTGATCAAAACAGCTTTGGGTGACGTACAGTTCGATGACTTCTTCAATAAGTCTGTTGCTGGGTTTAATAACTATGTCGCATATACCGGTCATCTTCGCGTCAAAGGCAAGAAACAACCGGTCAATTATCGGTGTCAACCGGCTGATTTTTACGAGGAACTAAAAAAGCAACTGAACAAACTACCACAAGATCAAAAAGCGGATGAACGCATCGAAAGAATCTTGCTGGACATCGACAACAGCCTCTTTTTACCTCGCCAAAAATCCAAAGATAACAGCCTGATCCCCAACCAGCTGCAGATGCTCGAACTTCAAGCCATTTTCGATAACGCTGAGCGCTACCTGCCGTTCCTTACCCAACCTGGCGCTGAAGGTTTGACAATTCGAGAAATGATAGAGAGCTTGGTTTCCTTCCGTATTCCTTATTTTGTCGGTCCTCTCAACCCAGCCCATCGGGTTGACCGCAACAACCCCAATGGCTCGCACCATGCCTGGATAACTAAACTCAGCCCAGAACCTGTCAGACCCTGGAATTTCTCACGCGTGGTCGACCAGACCCGATCAGCCATGGATTTTATCGCTAATTTGACCAACAAATGCTCTCACTTAATTGGCGAAGACGTCCTGCCAAAATCGTCGCCCACTTACAGCCGTTATGCCATCCTCAATTTAATCAACGTGATCGCCATCAACGGAGAACGCCTTAAACCCGCCTTGAAACAAAAACTGTTCAACGATTTTTTTCTCACCCCTAACCGCCGTGAAAAATTGACTCGCAAGAGTTTGCTGAGATGGTTTCCTGTTAATAACTACCCCGATGTAAAAGAGGAGAACTTGACAGGCATGGACCTCGAAATTCCTGGCGATCTGCGTGCAGAAATTCTGATCGAATCCATTGCTCCTGAAAAACTCAGCCGACAAGAAAAAGACGAGATCGTACGTTTGCTGACCATCCTCCCCGACTCTTACGGGATGATCTCAGATCGGCTTACCAGTCTGTTTGGCCAAAAACTCAATGCCACCCAAATTGATAAACTGTCACGCCTTAAGTTCAGCGGTTGGGGGCGACTTTCCGCCAAATTACTCGATGGCATCACGACTGTGGGTCCTGACGGGCAGATACGCACAGTCCTCGGCATGATGTGGGATTTCAACTTCAGCTTGCAAGAGGTTTTGGCTTCTCAATTTGGTTTCAAAGAGCAAATTGATAAACTGAACCGCGAGGTCATGGGCACTGACAAAACCCTGAGCTACCGTGTCGTACGGGACTATCCCACTTCTCCGTCCGTTCAGAAAATGAGCTGGCAAGCCCTCAAGGTGGTTAAAGAATTGACTGGCATCATGAAACGCCCACCGGAAAAAATCTTCCTCGAAGTTGCCCGCGAAGAAGGCAAGAAAGAACGAACCACCTCGCGCAAACGCCAACTCGAAACACTCTACAAGGATGCTAAACTGGTTGATGAGACCCTCAGCAAAGAACTGAGCGAGTTTGATGAGCCTCATCTGCGCCGGAAAAAGATCTTCCTCTACTTCCTGCAACTGGGTCGTTGTGCTTACTCAGGTGAGCCAATTGACCTCGGCAGTATTGATGGACGAGACGCCAATGGTGAAGACCTCTATGACCTCGACCACATCTATCCTCGCTCTCTTACCAAGGATGACAGCATCCACAACAATCTGGTGCTCGTCAAAGGCATCCTGAATCGTGAAAAGAGTGACGCTCCGCTATCACCGGCTATACAGGCTAAGCAGCGCGTCTGGTGGGCTATGCTCAAAGAAAAAGGTCTGATGAATTCCGAAAAGTATAACCGCCTCACTCGCGCTTACCCCCTGAGCGAGGACGACCTGGCTGGTTTCATTAGCCGCCAATTGGTCGAAACACGTCAGGCTACCAAAGCTGCTGCAGACATCCTCCGCAAGGTGCTGCCAGACACGCAGGTGGTGTTCGTCAAGGCCGGTCACGTGAGCGACTTCAGATACCATCAGGACAGTTTCAAATTCCCCAAAGTACGCGGCATGAACGACCTTCATCACGCCAAAGACGCCTACCTCAACATCGTGGTTGGCAACGTTTTCAACGCCAAGTTCACCGCAGACCCGCGCAACTTCATCCGCAACAACCCACCCCGATCTTATAACCTGACCAGAATGTACGACTTCAAAGTCCGTGGGGTTGGCGACTCTACTGTCTGGGAACCCGGGGAAGCGGGTACACTGGCTACCATCACCAAAATCATGGCCCGCAACAACATTCTGGTTAGCTATCAGACTCGCCATCCGCGTAGCGGGCAAAACGGTGGTTTGTTTGATCAGATGATCAAGCTTAAAGGCCAAGGTCAATTCCCCATTAAAACCTCTGACCCGCGCTTAAGTTCGCCTGAGGGCATGGCCAAATACGGTGCCTATAACAAAGAGACCGGTTACAGTTTCTTTGTGGTGGAGCATTTGCAGAAAAAGAAAACACTGCGAACTATTTATCCTTTACCACTCAGCTTTGCCCTCACCCAACCTCACACAGAAGCCAACCTTCTGCGCTACTGTGAAGAAGTATTGGGTTTATCTCAGCCCAAAATTATTGTGAGGGACCTGCCCTATAACAGCATTCTCAGAGTGAATGGTTTTCCACTGCGATTGTTGGCAAAAACCGGCAGTTCACTCAAATTCGCTTCTTATCTGCAGCCAATTTTCCCGGTGGAATTCGAGCCGCTCTTAAAGAGATTACTAAAAGTTGAGGATGAAACAATCTCAGAAGAGCAAATCAGCAGCAAGCGCTTCGAGCCCGGGGAGTTGTTGGCGCTTTATGATGCTTTATTGAACAAGATTTCGCTGCCCCCTTACGATCGGTTGGGGACCTTCCGCGCGCAGGTTCAGAACCTCGAAAAAGGTCGGGAATGCTTTGAAAAACTGAGTCCGACTGAACAACAAAAGACGCTGCGCCAGATGATCACTTTGTTTCAGTGTGATGGAAGATCAAGCGATCTCTCGCTGCTCCTACCAAAAAATGATAAAAACGAAGCATCAACTACAAATAAACAGGTTGGAACGATCAAACTTGCTCAGAATTTTCAGAAAGAATATAGCTTTGAGTTAATATTGCAAAGTCCGGGCGGCGTATTTGAACAGGTCCTGCCGTTAAGCACCACCGATCAGAACTCCCAACCAGGGCTGATGTGAGCTGGCGCACGATCGTCGTAACAGGCATTACCAAGCTTGAGTTAAAACTCGGCTATCTTGTGGTGCGGGGTGAAACAACCACCCGCATCAGCTTGTCTGAAGTCGATACGATTCTGGTTGAATCAACCACCGTTTCACTGACTACCGGTTTAATTCTCGAACTCTCACGCCGCAAAATTAAACTCATCTTCTGCGATGAAAAACACAACCCATTCGCAGAATTGATTGACTACTACGGCAGCGTCGATAGCAGCCTGCGTATCCGCGAACAGATTGACTGGCCAGACAAAATCAAGACCGCCGTTTGGACTTCAATCGTGCGTGCCAAATTAAGTCGTCAGCGCGACCTGCTTTTGGAGAAAGAAAAAACCGAAGCGGCTGGTTTACTGGATAGTTACCTCAACGACCTGCTCCCAGGCGACCCCTCAAATCGCGAAGGTCACGCCGCGAAAGTATATTTCAATGCCCTGTTTGGGCAGGGATTCAGCCGAGAACAGGAATCACCCACCAATGCCGCGCTCAACTATGGTTACAGCATCTTGCTCTCCACTTTTAATAAAGAAATCACCTCGCGTGGTTACCTCACTCAGCTTGGTCTTTTCCATAGTAATCAATTTAACCCATTCAATTTATCCTCAGACCTCATGGAACCTTTCAGACCTCTGGTTGATCGGCAGGTGCTTGCCTTGGAGCTGGTGGAGCTCACCCCTGACGCCAAACACGTACTGGTGGATATACTAAACCAGACTGTCATGATTGAGGAAAAACAGCAACGCGTATCGCAAGCCATCGCTATCTACTGTTCCAGCATTTTTAGAGCAATTTTAAACCAGGATGTTGGGCAAACCTCACACTACCAATGGTCAGATTCATGAGGGTCATCGTTTTCTTTGACTTGCCGGTGGAAACCGCTGCTCAGAGGCGCGTCTACACCAAATTTCGCAAGTTCTTGCTCACCAACGGTTTCCTGATGATGCAGGAATCGGTTTATGTCAAGCTCTGTTTGAACAACTCAGGCGTTGAATCCACCGCGCTTGCTCTGCGAAAAAACAAGCCGCGGGGTGGTCTGGTGCAATTGTTAACGATCACCGAGCGTCAATTTGCTGGCATGGAGTATCTCGTTGGTGAGAAACAAAGTGAATACCTGGATAGCAATGAAAGGTTGGTCATTTTATGAAACTGATGCATAACCTGCTCGAGAACGAAATCCTTTCCGAAGCCCAACCGCTGGCAGTGTGGGTTATAGAAAATGAGAAGTTTTGTTTCGACTCTGTAAAGTCATTGCTACAACAATGTCAGGGCGAGGATGGCCCATATGTGCTGACAGAAAATGGCAAGCTTGCTAACATAAGCAAATCGCTGGCATTCACTCCCAGCCCTTTTAGCATCGACCACAATCCGCGCCGCGCTCTCACGGGGCTGTATAAACAACTCAACACAAGCCTCGCTCAGAGTGATACTGCTTCCAAGGTTCAGGACTTACTCGAGCAAATTTCGGATATTCTGAGAGAGTCCCTATTGGATGTTGAGGGTGATCTTGAATTGCCAAATTTACCCGACTGGGAAGGAGTTTGGAAATTTTTCAACATTCAGTTCCGGGAGTCTTACACCAACCTGGCAGAAGAAATTTGCGATTTTACCCGTGCAGCCCGTCAATTTCTTGGCTTCCAGGTGTTTATTTTCGTTGGGATTTTGGCCTACATCAACCCGGCAGATCTCGCTGCGCTTGCCAAACAACTGGCGTACGATCAAATTCAGTTGGTTTTAATTGAAAACTACCTGCCAGAAGAAAAACACCTGATGGGTATGCAGGTGCTGACTGTAGATCGGGATCTTTGTGAGGTAAAATAAGTCGCAAGGACAGGTCACTCACGAAATTATCCGTTGGTGTGGCGGAAAGCCCCTTATAACGCCCAAATTTTGGGGTTTGAGAGGTGTGTAATTTTGTAGGGTGATCAAACTGGGACAGTGGGAGTGAGGTTGAGGCTATTGTTTGAGAGGTGTGTAATTTTGTAGGGTGATCAAACTGGTTACTCATCCTACTTCACCTCTCTCTGGTTTGCGAGGTGTGTAATTTTGTAGGGTGATCAAACTCAGCAAGGGGATGATGGTCACATTTGGATGTTTGAGAGGTGTGTAATTTTGTAGGGTGATCAAACCGTCAGGTGTAAAAACGCCGGTGATGGGTTGTTTGAGAGGTGTGTAATTTTGTAGGGTGATCAAACCGTACCACCTGACATTCGAGTTTGACGACTCGTTTGAGAGGTGTGTAATTTTGTAGGGTGATCAAACCCAATTCTTCCTGGGCGTACTCGGACTGATGTTTGAGAGGTGTGTAATTTTGTAGGGTGATCAAACTTATGCCGCGCCTAATCTGTTTTACTGGAAGTTTGAGAGGTGTGTAATTTTGTAGGGTGATCAAACTGATTCCTTCCAGATGCACATCGATGTCCTGTTTGAGAGGTGTGTAATTTTGTAGGGTGATCAAACTTTCATCCGTGAGCATTGGAGCAAAAAATCGTTTGAGAGGTGTGTAATTTTGTAGGGTGATCAAACGATTTCCCAAAACCAGTTACGGCCCTTCGGGTTTGAGAGGTGTGTAATTTTGTAGGGTGATCAAACTCCATTGAAGCTGAAGGTGTCAGCCAGGTGTTTGAGAGGTGTGTAATTTTGTAGGGTGATCAAACCTCCTGCCGCGTCAAAAACTCTGTTTTTTCGTTTGAGAGGTGTGTAATTTTGTAGGGTGATCAAACGTCGCTATCCGCTGATCTACTCCCGCGCCTGTTTGAGAGGTGTGTAATTTTGTAGGGTGATCAAACCTATAATATTTAACGTACGAACAACCAATAGTTTGAGAGGTGTGTAATTTTGTAGGGTGATCAAACTCTTATTCTATGTCAGTGAGATACTGGCTCCGTTTGAGAGGTGTGTAATTTTGTAGGGTGATCAAACCGCAGTGACACTGGCCAGTGTGGAATTGTAGTTTGAGAGGTGTGTAATTTTGTAGGGTGATCAAACGGCGATTTGTGCGCTGCGCCTCGGGCAGATGTTTGAGAGGTGTGTAATTTTGTAGGGTGATCAAACAGCGGCTAATCCAATCACGCATAACCACAGTTTGAGAGGTGTGTAATTTTGTAGGGTGATCAAACACGGTTGGCCGTTCTGACTTACCGGAAGGTGTTTGAGAGGTGTGTAATTTTGTAGGGTGATCAAACTCGACCAATAGTGAACGGATCACAGTAGGGTTTGAGAGGTGTGTAATTTTGTAGGGTGATCAAACCCTCTAAACGAGAGGGATTTGTCATGTGTTGTTTGAGAGGTGTGTAATTTTGTAGGGTGATCAAACAGTTCTCAGTATCAATAAAAACTGCTCCTTGTTTGAGAGGTGTGTAATTTTGTAGGGTGATCAAACGGGTTAATCCAGTGTGAGATCAGGATTGATGTTTGAGAGGTGTGTAATTTTGTAGGGTGATCAAACTATTAAGCCCGAATTTGTCGCAACCCCTAAGTTTGAGAGGTGTGTAATTTTGTAGGGTGATCAAACCTGGTTGCCCACGTTTGCGCACTTTCCTGCGTTTGAGAGGTGTGTAATTTTGTAGGGTGATCAAACCAAGGAACCCCACGGTTACAACCTGAGTTCGTTTGAGAGGTGTGTAATTTTGTAGGGTGATCAAACCCCTATTACAGCTGGAATATGCACGTAAAAGTTTGAGAGGTGTGTAATTTTGTAGGGTGATCAAACCTCTTCGCGTACAGGATCAAGGAGCGGATGTTTGAGAGGTGTGTAATTTTGTAGGGTGATCAAACCAT
>JBASOE010000081.1:0-17000 GCA_049657925.1 Anaerolineaceae bacterium | reverse complement strand
ACTTTGGGCTTGGACGTCACAGCGGCGCGGGATATTCGCCAATTTGTACGCGATTGGATCGATGAAGACCCGACGCGCACATTGCTATTGACCACACACACCATGGTGGAAGCGGACGAACTTTGCGACCGGGTTGCCATCATTAACGATGGAAAAGTCCTGGCGGTTGACACGCCCGCAGCCTTAAAAGCCACATTGTCTGATCAATCGCTTTACAAGATCCAGGTTAATGCCATGGATGAGCAAGATTTCAGTCTGCTCAAAACGATCGAAGGTGTCACAGCAGGCACATTGACCCAGATTGAAGGGGGTTGTGAGATGGAACTTGCGTTAGCTGGTGATGCTGTGCTCAGCAAGCTGATGAGCTTCCTGACCGAGCGCGGCAGCTCTGTTTTGACCTTGCACAAAAGAGAACCTTCACTTGAAGATGTGTTTGTGAAGCTGGTCGGACGTAGCCTGACGGAGGCAGAAGGGAACCATGCGGACTAAAATCACCAAATCAGACGGTTGGCGTCTTTTTGTGCGCACTGTGATTGGGCGAGCTTATCCGCGCGTGGTCGGAACAACCCGTGATCTCAATTGGCTGTTTTTTGATATCTTCTTCCCATTCCTCACCACGGTGGGATACGTATATACCTACCGGGCACTGCAAGCTCCCAGTGAATATGTCGGTTTTGTGGTGCTGGGTGGGGCGATGTCGGCGTTCTGGTTTAATGTGTTGTGGTCCATGGCCAGTCAGCTCTACTGGGAAAAGGAAACCGGCAATCTCTCGTTGTATATTGTTGCGCCAACCTCGTTGATGGCGATCTTGTTGGGAATGGCACTGGGTGGATTGCTTTCAACTGCCGTGCGTGCGGTTGTCATCCTATTATTGGGAAGCTGGATGTTCCAGGTTCAATATGCAGTGGTTAGTTTTTGGGCGTTGTTTGTGGTGTTCATGCTCACGATGGCGGCACTGTATGGCATGGGCATGATGATGTCGTCACTATTTTTATTTTTCAACCGTGAAGCCTGGCACATCGCCAACCTGATTGAACCGCCGGTGATGCTCTTCTCCGGTTTTTACTTCCCTCTCAAAGCCTTTGGTTTCTGGCCGGCAATCGTGGCTTCGCTCATTCCTCTGACCATGGGCATGGATGCCATGCGCCAACTGGCGTTTCCGTCTGGTGCGGCTTTGGGCTTGTTGCCTGTACGCACTGAAATCATCGTTCTGATCGTGCTTACGGTCGTTTACATCGGGGCTGCCCGTTTCGTTCTGGCTTATATGGAAAAGCTTGCCATTCGACAGGGTAAGATCTCGGACAGGTTGAGTTAATATGGCTGAAAGAACTATTATGAACAAAAACCCTGGTCACTGGAAAACTTTTTTGACTGCTACGTGGTTGGGATGGCAAGTGGAATCGAACTGGACTGACCTATTTGTCTTTCTGATCTATTCGATCATCGCACCGCTTTCAAGGGCCGCGATTTTGGTGGTGATGTACCTTGTGATTAGAGGCAACGACTTCAGCAACCCTGAGTTCGTTAACATGTATCTTGGAAACGCGCTATTTGGTCTGATCGGCGGGGTGGTCAATTCGATTTCTGGTGGCATTATTGAGGAACGTGAACACTATCGCACCCTTAAGTACTTATATGTCGCGCCGATAAAAATCCCGGTCTATTTGGTTGGGCGTGGCGTTGCAGCGATGGCGGGTGCGACCCTATCTTTAATTGCTGCAGTATTATTCGCAGCCATCTTCCTGAAAATGCCGCTAAATTTTGGCGCGATAAACTGGCTAATGCTCATTCCCAGCATGATATTCGGCTTTGTGAGCTTCGTCAGCATTGGAATTTTCCTGGCAGGTTGGGCTTTGACCATTAAAAACAATCCATGGGTGTTAGGGCAATCCTTTGTCAGTCTGTTCTTCTTTGTGTCCGGTGCTGTTTTCCCTCTCTCGGTAATCTTTGGCAATGCGCAATGGCCTGGCTATCTCTTCCCGGTCGGTTTTTGGCTGGTATTGACTCGCCGGGCGCTCGTGCCTGGCATCGGGCACGGCTTTGCGATGTATGAGACTCTCAGCGATCCGCAGTTATTGCTTTTGCTCATCGGTTACTCGATCGTTTCCGTAGTGATTGCTTTTGTGATCTTTAAACGCTTTGACCACAAAGCCCGTGAAGAGGGTATGATTGACATGGTATCCAACTACTAAATGCGATGATTGAAACCTTGATCCTACAAACGCCACTCGGACTGATGCTTTTTCGCCTCAGTGAAGTGGCGGTGCGCTGGGCGGAAATTCTGCCAGAGTCGTCCGCAGCCCAAGCGACCTATTTGGGAACAGCTTCAGCTCTGGCAAAGGAACTTGCCAGACAGGTTGAGGCTTATTTTCGGGGTGACCGGAGTGGTTTCACTCTGCCTATCGACTGGCAAGTCATGACCGAATATCAGGCGACGGTTCTCAGGCGGGTTAGCCTGATCGCGTTTGGTGAGACAACCTCTTACGGTAAATTAGCCGAAGCACTCGGGCAGCCAGGCGCAGCGAGGGCGGTGGGGTTGGCTAACAGCAAAAACCCCTGCCCATTATTGATCCCTTGCCACCGGGTGATCGCAGCCGATGGCGCCATGCAAGGCTACAATGCCCCCTTGGGTATCCTCACCAAGGAATGGCTGCTCAGACATGAGGGAAACGTAATATTCAACCATCGGCTGGTGAATGACCAGTTACCACTGCTTGACCTTGAAGGTGACAATTAATGACAGAAAATAAATCTGAAACTCCATACCGGTCTGGTTTTGTGTCGATCATTGGCAGACCAAATGCCGGCAAAAGCACATTGCTCAACCGACTGATGGGTCAACCCATTGCAGGCGTCTCGGCAAAACCGCAAACCACGCGCAAGCGCCAGCTGGGAATACTGACCAGCAAGACCTCCCAAATCATCTTTGTGGACACTCCTGGGTTGCATGAATCCAAAGATAAACTGAGTGAGTTCATCAACAATGAAGCCGAATTCGCTATTCATGACGCGGACGTGTTGTGCTTTATCACCGATGGTTCAACCCCACCGGACGCAATGGATGAAAAACTGACTCAGATGATTCGCGGAGTGCAAGCGAATATGACCGTTCTATTGCTGGTGAATAAGAGCGATTCGGTCGGACCGAAGAATTTTGAGGCTAACAAAGCGCATTATGAGGCGCTGTTGCCTGGTACGCGCGCACTGGCAATTTCGGCTCAGACTGGAGCTGGCGTTGAGTACTTGTTGGACGTCATTGGAGAAATGCTGCCGGAGGGTCCGGCATATTATCCCGAAGATCAAATCACCGAAACCTTTGAGCGTGATATCGTCGCTGAGATGATCCGGGCTGCCTGTTTGACCAATCTGGAAGATGAAGTGCCATATTCGATTGCAGTCCGTGTGAATGAGTTCAGCGAACGCGAAAACGATCTGATCTACATCAATGCCACAGTTTTTGTTGAGCGCGAGGCACAAAAAGCCATCGTGATTGGCAAAGGTGGAGAGAAGATCAAGCAAATTGGCTCGACCGCCCGGGTGGATATCGAGCGTATGAGCGGACAGAAGGCATTCCTGGATTTGTCTGTAAAGGTGCGGAAAGATTGGAAGAACGATCAAGTTTTTCTTAAGGAGTTAGGTCTGGCACGAGCAAAGGATTAGCCCGTGGAATTTCCGATTATCTATCTGGTGGTGATTAGCGGAGTAACTCTAATCAATTGGGTGGCGGCTGGGCTCGAGAATCGCAAACTTTACATCGCCAGCAAGCCACTTGTGCTAATTGTTCTGATCCTTTTTTATATCAGAATGGGTGGCACGGACATGCAGCGGCTGCCTTTCCTGATTGCCTTGGTTTTCTCATTGCTTGGCGATATATTGTTGATTCCACGTTCAACCCGGTGGTTCATCGCTGGCATGGTGGCTTTTTTGATAGCGCACCTGGTTTATATTTGGGCATTCAGCCGTTGGCCGGTCACTTCAGGGGCTGTGTTGCCAGCTATTATGGTGGGAATCGTCGTTCTATCTGTACTCATCGTGTTGGTGTTGACCAAAACCAAGAATAAGCCCGAGTTCAGGCGCATGCGCTATGCGTTCATCCTTTATGGCAGTGTTTTAACCATCATGGCGGTAATGGCGGTTTTGTGCCTTTGGCGGCCAGCCTGGCCACGATGGGCTGGCGCGCTTGCCGCGTTAGGCGGGTTGTTCTTCTTTGCGTCAGATTCCATTCTTGGGCTCGAGAAGATGGGAAAGCGATTGCCTGCCACGCGGTTATTAGTTATCTCGACCTACCATATCGCCCAGATGCTGATCATGTTTTCGACTTTGGGGTTGTGAGCATGCGATTTTCGCCACTTGTGGAGTAAAGCAACGAAGTATCGATAAGGATCACGTAAAAACAGCAACCATTTCTATTACAACTACCGCATAAAAAGCCCTCTTAATTGATCTTAGTACTTTGAAATATAATAACCCTATACTCTCAAGGCATATCTTAACATGATTTTGATATTGCTTTTCATAAAATAAGGTTGATATTAGCATAAGACAAGATACAAGTTGCGGTTGAGAAACTATGAATCAACTGACAAGACGGATGCAAGGAAGAATTTTTAAATCCGAGTTGAAGCGAGCGCTTAGTTCGCGAGGGCTGCTGATTGCCATTGTATTAGGTATGTTACTGCTCGGGCTTGGGGCAAATATCACGAGCAATTACCCTGCTGAAAAATCTTTTGTCGATCAATGGTACCTTACCTATAATCACAGCTTTTACTTTCAGATGCTGCCTTTAATTGCAGCTTTCCCTTTTGCTGACTCGCTTGCCAGTGATCGGAAGCAGGGCTATCTGGAACGCCTGGCTGTCAGACGTAGATACAATCTTGTACTAAGCGCCAAGTTCAGTGCCAACGCGATTGCCGGAGCCCTGGCTGGTGTTATCCCGCTGCTCCTTCTCTATCTGATTACCATCATGACCAACCATAACCCGCTCAACCACCCGGCTCTCAACATGGTGGACGGTCGTCCGTATGAGATGGAGCAGCTGGTCACCCTCTACCGTACTGCTCCTGACGTCTTCATACTGTTAGTAGTCGCTGTTGTGTTTGTCATGGGAGCAATTTTTGCCTCGCTTGGCATGGCATCGACCCTGTTGGTCAATCATCGCTTCGTCGCCCTCAGCCTGCCCTTTTTGTTAGCCAGTGCGCTGCAGTATTTTGCCAACAACGCCAAAATTATCCCCTGGTACCTCGCTCCCTCTGAGATTCTGCTCAAGCCTAATTTCTCTCCCAGTCATGCTTTTGAAACTACCAATGAGATACCCCTGCTTTTTATTTTGCCAGTTTGCATGATCCTGGCAACCTTTGCGATGCTTGTCCTTTTTGGCAAGCGACAGCAAGTGCTCGAGAATACCCTTGTTGGTCATCGCGCACACCATTCTGGCTTCAGTCTGGAGCGCTTGGTTCCTGCCCGCTGGCTGAACTTTCCGCTGAACGAATCCCGGCTCAAGCACGGCACGACATTCGGAAATTACTTTCGTGGCCAGGTGATTACACACATCCGTCCCGTTTACATCTTGTTTATCGTCATAGTAATGATGGCTCTTTCAACGGTTATGTTGGGCTGGATGAAACTTCAAGTCCCCTCCGCTTTTAAGGATGTTGCAGCTGGTCTGGAACCTAACACCTGGGACCTCTATTTCCGGACGATGGGTGACCCGATGGCGATGGCATTGGTCATCGCTAATCTGTTCCTATTTCTGGTCAGCAATTTGCAACCCCAGACCGCCTTTGGCCAACTCGCCGTCAAGAGGCTGGGCGCTCGTTCGCACAGTTGGGTTGCCCATGTGGGCTTTTTATTAATCGCCGCAATTCTCTACAGTCTGCTCATTTTTATCGTCATTATGCTCACCGCATACCTCCTGGGGATGCCCTTCAGCAGCCAATGGAGTTATTTCAGAGAAGGGGTCGAGCATATCAACCTGGCGCATTACCTGACCAAACCACCGCATCACGGGCTGGCCTTTGCGACGGTTTTCGGCATGACGACTTTGGGATTCTTCAGCATGAGCTTATTAGTGTTGCTCATTAACACCCTCACGCAGCGCCGCCTGATCGGTTATTTCATCGTCGAAGTGCTGCTGATCGCCAGCCTGCCCTTATCAAGCATTTTTCTGAATGCCCCGCCCTATCTTCAATACATCCCAATTATTCGCAACCTGGTGATGCGCTTTTATCCCTTTGTTTTCCGGGATAACAGCCAAACCTGGGCTTCCATTTACACCTGGTTCGCATGGCTGGCTGTTTTGCTCCCTGCCACCTTTGTGGCCTACCGCGGACAGGACTACCTAAGCCATCCCGACTCCGAGTAGAGGTTCTATGATGACCAACAATAACATTCTTACGGCCACCCAAATCAGTAAATCCTTCAAACAGAATGTTGTACTGAGCGACCTTGATTTTTCCTTGCCTACCAACCAGATTGTAGCCATATGCGGCACGAACGGCAGCGGCAAGTCGGTATTATTACGAATTTTGGCTGGGCTGGTTCGGCCGGACACCGGAACAGTTTCCGTTTTCGGCACACAGTTAGGTGGCAAGAACGAATTTCCGCCTTCCACAGGCGTGCATTTTGATAATTCGGGCCTTCTGCTTACAGAAAATGCCAGGAACAACCTGATTCTACTGGCGATGGTCAGCAACACTGTCAGTAAAGAGCGCATTGAGGAAGTGATCTGTCTGGTGGGGTTGGACCCAGATGATAAGCGCCCCGTGCGCACTTATTCCACCGGCATGCGCCAGCGCCTGGGTATCGCTCAAGCACTCATGGAAGACCCCGAATTGCTGCTTCTGGATGAACCAACCACCGGGCTCGATTTCGATGGCCAGGATTGGTTCCATGACTTGATCCGTAAACTGCAAGGTGCGGGGAAGACCATCCTCATCACCAGCCACAGCAAGGAAGAAATCGCCAACTTTTGTGATCAGGCCTACGAGATGGCAGGCGGTAAGCTGCGCGCGTTATGAAACCAAAAAAGGACCTATTAATGAGAAAAGTTGTCTCCATGATTCTTTGCCTGGCCGTACTGGCATCTTGTAGCCATGAGACTTATCAGGAGACCCCACAATCTACACCCGCGGTCATGATTCAGACGCCCAGCCCTATGCCAAACCAGGAAACACAGTCTGATCCTCACAATGAGCTGGAACCCACTACAGTCGATAGCTTTGAAGAGTGGCAGCAGCATTACACTTCAATTAACCCCACCCAGGATCCGGTTGTGATTAAGTCAATCCTTTCAACTTTGCTGGATAATTACTATGCCCAATTTAATAAAGTGGGTTGGTATCGATTTCAATTTCGCAGTGGCACTTATGAGCAATACTTTTTAGTGACGACCTGGGTGCATATCAATGATCCTGCCACCCTCGGTTTTGATATGCTTATGCAGCTTTACGACCATCCTCGTTATGCTGCCGGCGTAATCGTGCCTGTCAGTTTATTAACACCAAGTGGTGACCAAGGTAGCGCGCATATTACAACTATCGGGGATGATTATCAGTTTGAGCCGATGAATGACATTTTTTCTTCCCCCCCAGAGTCAAATCTGCCCCACATTAACTTCTACACAGGGGATGCATCGGAAGAGACAGCCAAATTTGGGGATAAGGTCCTGCAAAAGGTCATTCGATTGCTGGATAATCCTTTCGTTACAGAGATCAATGGAAATACGCAACAGCATAGCTTTTCGGCCTGGTTCGAACTTTTGGAAGACCAGCCAGTATTTGTCCTCAGCACTGTGGTAGTCCATGGCGGCACCTTACCAATAACAGAGTCAGGTGAGCGTTTGAAATCAGATGATAATCTAAATTACTTTAATCTCAACAATGGCGGGGAAATTTCCCACACTTATACCTTGCATTATTTAAGTGGAAGAAGCGACACCTATAGTGAACCTACTGACTACGACCAAATCCAATGGTTTGAGGTTCTGCCCGAAGCTGAGCAGCTAATTTACGATGAAGCTTGCACTCGCCTGGAAGAAATTAACCAAACCCAAAAGCCTTAATCAAACTAATTTGTGCGTTCTTTTTGGAATTAATGCTAACGGCGCAATAGAGAGGAAAACACGGATGATTGGAACGATTGGGAGGGTCGGAGTTGTTAATACTCGAGGGCTTCTACCCCCTGCGGTCATCGTTCTCGTTGTGGCAGGAAAACCTGATGCGATAGACACTGTCCTTGAACATTATGACAAACAGATTGACTATTTATCAAGCCCTCAATTCCGGAATGAAGATGGGAATCGATATTTTGGCACAGATTTCAAAATTTAGGATTGTTTGACACCCAGACTTATTCAGGCGGACATGCGATTCAGGATCGGTCCATAACTCATCGGTAAAAAGGGATTGAACTAGCCGGAGGGAGGTTCGCTTAAAACAAGAATAATTACTCATATACAGTCTTCAGCTGGAATTGTTGAGATGTTATATCTTTACCAGCTCAATAAACAATACAGGAGTATTCGAAGATTAGAAGTAAGTTGATGAAAACACAAGTTGATGAAGAAGTGTGATGTCATTTCTGACCTCCCCACACTACAATTGCCACAATTTGTCATAATTGTTTGACTCTTTCAAATTACCACGTTATACTAACCTGTCGTATCTAACACTTACCGGAGATTTAATTATGGATAACCCTGTCGAAACAACCAAATCTGAAAGCGCGTTAGCGCCAAAACAAAAATTCGAAGGGAAGGTTTTAAAGACCTCGCTGCAAGGCGCATTGATAGATATCAATCATCCGCTACCAGCGTTCCTGCACATCTCTCAGGTAGTCAATGCGACCAAACCTGACGCTCCTATCAAATCCATAGATGAGCTACTCAAGGTAGGGGATGTCGTTTCTGTTTGGGTGAAGCGTGTCATGAAAGATCACACAGAACTCACTATGCACGAGCCTCTCTTGCTAGACTGGAAAGAAATCCAGCCGGAGATGGCGCTAAAAGGCAAGATCGTGCGCCTTGAAACATTTGGCGCATTTGTCGAAATTGGCGCTGAACGCCCTGGTCTTGTACATGTGTCTGAACTCTCACACAGTTACGTCAAGCTACCTAACGAGGTTGTCAAGGTTGGTGATGAAGTTGACGTCAAAGTACTTGAAGTCGACCGTAAAAAGAAGCAGATCAAGTTGAGCATGAAAGCATTACAGGCTGAGCCTGAACCAGCTGAAGACGACAAGAAACCAGCTCGCAAACCCAAGACTCCCAAGAAGGAAGTGGTTGTCGAGGAGCCCAAAGAGGTGATCCCCGATCCAACCTATATGGAAATTGCTTTGCGCCAGGCGATGGAACAGGCTGAGCGACGCAAACCAGCGGCACGTTCGAAGAAATCCCGCAGCTATGACTCGGACGCTGATGATATCTATGAACGCACGATGAAGAACAAGATCAACGACAAAGATTAAGCATGCAGGGGTTAATTATCTTGCACGCAACAAGTAATTGAGACTCAGAGGAGGCGCTGGAATGATCAGCCCTCCTCTTTTTTTTAATATTTGACCTGAGCAGACGACTAAACCGATGGAGATCTGGAGAAAATGGAAACCAAGTATATATTTTTCACGGGAGGTGTGCTTTCTTCAGTCGGAAAGGGTGTGACTGCTTCAGCCATCGGCCGTCTTCTGAAAGCCCGGGGGATCAACATCACCATCCAGAAACTGGACCCTTATCTGAATGTGGATCCCGGCACTTTAAGCCCTTATCAGCATGGAGAAGTTTTCGTGCTGGATGACGGCTCTGAAACTGACCTTGACTTGGGTCACTATGAGCGTTTTTGTGATTTGCGCCTGAGCAAGTCCAGCACCGTTACAACTGGTCAGGTTTATGAAGAGGTAATCAATCGTGAAAGACGTGGGGATTACCTGGGGGGTACGATCCAGGTCATTCCGCACATTACCACCGAGATCAAACGCCGGATTCAACTGATTGGCCAATCAAGCAATGTTGACATCGCTTTGATCGAAGTGGGCGGAACGGTTGGTGATATTGAAAGCCAACCCTTCCTGGAAGCCATCCGTGAGCTCCGAAATGATCTAGGTCGCGACAACACTGCTTTTGTTCACCTGACCTGGCTGCCTTATCTGAAGGCAACCAACGAAACAAAGACCAAGCCTACTCAGCATTCCGTTCGTGAACTCCGCTCGATAGGAATTCTGCCTGATGTGATCATTGCCCGCAGCGATTACCCGGTGGAAAAAGAAATTTGCGTAAAGATCGCTCAATTTTGTGATGTGCCCGTCGGGGGGGTTGTGCCGCTTGTGACAGCTGACCTGCTATACCGGATTCCTCTCCTCCTGGAATCCATGGGTGTTGCGGATTTGCTGCTTAATCGCCTGGGGATGAAGCCGAAGCAAGAAGTAGACCTCGACCAATGGCGTTGGATCGTTAGCGAGATGGACCGTGAGAAACCGGTTGTGAAGATTGGTTTGGTTGGGAAATATGTAGAACTGCATGATGCCTATATCAGCGTGAGAGAAGCTCTAAAACATGCTGGCTTGAATTGTGGAGTGGATGTTGAGATCGACTGGATCTCGGCGACCGACCTGGAAAATGGACTTGGCCTTGAAAGATTGTCCCAAGTCGATGGCATTATTGTGCCTGGAGGTTTTGGCAGCCGTGGGGTGGAAGGAATGATCCTCGGCGCGAAATATGCCCGTGAACATAGTACACCGTACTTGGGTTTGTGTCTGGGAATGCAGGTTATGGCAGTCGAATTTGCCCGGAATGTATTGGGACTTGAAGACGCCAACTCTTCAGAATTTGATCAGTCTACTCCCAATGTCGTCATCGACCTGATGTCCGATCAACGTTATCTTGAAAGATTAGGCGGCACCATGCGTCTTGGATTGTACCCATGCGTACTCAAACCTGGCAGCTTGGCATCCGAGCTATACCAATCCGAACAAGTGGAGGAACGCCACCGCCACCGGTATGAGTTCAATAATAAGTACCGGGATGCGTTTGAGGAACATGGCATGGTGCTTTGCGGACTCTCACCGGATGGGCTGCTGGTTGAGATGCTCGAGCTCAAGGATCATCCTTATATGCTTGGATCCCAATTTCACCCGGAGTTTCTTTCCCGTCCCAACCGTCCGCATCCGCTTTTCATTGGATTCATTCAAGCAGTCTGCCGTATAAAGGGATGGGCGGATGATATAATTCTCGCAGAATAAGATATGTAATTCATCTATTTGATGAATACCCGAAAATCAAAGGAAGGCAATAATATGGACACAACAATTGAATATATCAATGCATTAGAAATATTAGACTCTCGCGGCAACCCAACTGTCGAAGTTGAAGTCATTTTGGGCGATGGCAGCTTTGGCCGCGCGGCAGTGCCATCAGGCGCTTCCACAGGTATTCACGAAGCGCTGGAACTGCGTGATGGCGACAAGGATCGCTATGGCGGTAAAGGCGTGCTCGAAGCGGTCGATCACGTCAATAACGAGATCGCTGACGAGTTGATCGGCTGGGATGCGACTGAGCAAAAAGCCATTGACCAGGTGTTACTGGAGATCGATGGAACCCCAAACAAGTCGGAACTCGGCGCGAACGCCATTCTGGGCACCAGCCTGGCGGTTGCCAAGGCTGCCGCTGCTTCGGTCGGCTTGCCACTTTATCGCTACCTCGGCGGTGTTTTTGCGCATACTTTGCCTGTACCAATGATGAACATCCTCAACGGTGGCGCGCATACCGGCTGGCAGTCCACCGACTTCCAGGAATTCATGGTCATGCCTTTAGGCGCGGAAACCTTTGCCGAAGGTCTGCGTTGGGGCGCCGAGATTTACCAGAGCCTCAAGAGTGTGCTCAAGGCCAAGGGTTATATTACCCTGGTTGGCGATGAGGGCGGTTTCGCGCCACAACTCAAAGCCAACGAAGAAGCCATTGAAGTCATTTTGGAAGCCATTGAGAAAGCAGGCTATAAAGCGGGAACTCAGGTCTGTATCGCACTCGACCCAGCGGCTTCGGAACTTTATGACGACGAAACCAAACTTTACAACCTGCGCAAAGAAGGCAAAAAGCTCACCAGTGAGCAGATGGTAGACTTCTGGATGGATTGGGTAGAAAAGTACCCGATTGTTTCCCTTGAAGATGGCTTCGCCCAGGACGACTGGGATGGTTGGAAAGCCTTCACAGCCAAAGTTGGCCATCGTTTGCAAATTGTAGGAGACGACTTGCTTGTAACCAACCCTGAACGGGTTGCCCGCGCGATCGATGAGAAAGCATGCAACGCGCTATTGGTCAAGCTCAACCAGATTGGTTCTCTGACCGAAACCATGCAGGCAGTCACCATGGTTCAGACCCATGGTTGGCGTGCGGTCTGCTCACACCGGTCAGGAGAAACTGAAGACAGCACCATTGCCGACCTTGTCGTGGCGATGAACATGGGTCAGATCAAGACCGGTGCCCCTGCCCGCTCTGATCGTGTGGCCAAGTACAACCAACTGCTGCGCATCGAAGCCGAGTTGGAAGATGCTGGTCTCTATGCAGGTTGGAACGCCCTGGCATTCAAGAGATAATTAGCACAGGAACATAATTGAAAAGCCCACCCCAGGAATTCAGGAGTGGGTTTTTTTGTTCGTATATACTTTGTAAAAAGTTTAGATTTATTGATTTATAATTAACTTATAAAGATTATATTTCTTAGGACAATTCGGTTTAGAGGAAGTAAATCATCCGAGGAGGATAAAAATGACAGAGAATCCATCACCAAAACCAGTCGAACAAACTGTCGTCGAACAACAAACAGTTCAACAGGTCGATAACCTGACCAGCAGGGCTGCGCCAACCACGGTTGTTTCCAAAACCACCCAGGTGAGTGCCCCGGACAAAGGCGTTAATATGCTCGGTGTGATAGGTTTCATCATCGCGGTTGTCGCTTTATTTTTCTATAATGTTTATGCCATTCCCGGTATCCTGGCAGTGATCTTGTCATCCATTGCGCTTTCACAGATTGATCATGATGGTACAGGAGGGAGAGGCTTTGCAACCTGGGGCGTAGTGCTCGGATTGTTAGCGATTGTTTGGGTCGTGTTGCAATACTTCGGTATAGTAAATACCGATGGTATGCTTCTCACTTTCCTGACCCGAGCTTTCGGCTTCACCCGATAATTAATTGTTGCTGAATCAAAAAAAGGACTGATCAGTCCTTTTTTTGATTCAGCAATTTAACTCTCTAGATAGCTAATGTTGTGTTTTAATGGTCAATGGGCAAGGGTGGCAAAAACGACCACATGATGATCGAACCTTCCGTTGACCACTTCTCCTGCGCAAGTGAGCAGGGTTAAATGAGAGAGTCCATCAGGGGAGGGCTGGGCTGTTTTTCCGTTGACCGGTCCATCGCCATAGATCCTTGCAAGCATGGCTGGATCTGAGGACTGCTCGAGGGGATAGACTTCAACCTGGTCAACTGTAAAGGCAAAGTCAATGTTTTGCTCAGTATAGTGGATGATGATGACGTCACCAGGTCGAAGATCGTCAAGATGAACGAATATCTCATCTCGGCCAAGCGAATCGCTTAGATGCCCAGCAATGGTGGCCGTGCCCGATTCACCTGGAAGCCCACTGCCGCGATACCAAAATGCCGAGTGCCAGACAGGGTCGTCGATCGGACCCTTAGGCGCATCCATCTCATTCAGTTCGGTGAGGCCGACCCCAAGCACAGGGGCTTTGACAATAAGGGAAGGGATCTCAAGCACAAGCGGCAACTCGACTGGCCCAGCCATTATGTCAAGCCGTGCGTCAAAGAGCGGTCCAAGGACAACGGGTGTTGGCGTGGGAACGGGTGTAAGTTGAGCCGTCTGCTTAACCAGCGGTAAAGGTAGTGTTGGTGATGGCAATGTTGGTGATGCCAAGACCGTTGATGGCAACGAAGAAGGGAGCGGGGTATGTAGCGCCACTCCCGTTTTATTCTTTCCACAACTTCCAAGTACCACGCCAACGACCACGACAGTAAATAGACAACCAAGTACGCGGAGGCGGGTGCTCATGGTCTGGTTTGGGGCAATAATAAGGCGATTACCTCGATCTTGATGACTTGCGATAGGCACGGACACTGAAGAGTATTGCCAGCGCACTGAAACCACCGATGCTCAGCATAACCCAGGGTGAACTGTCGCTACGAAGAGGCGCTCCGCCAGTGGGTGGTAAAGCTGTAACAACCGGCAGATCTGTAGCTGTTGGTGCTGCAATGGTGGAAGTCGCCGTTGGCACTTCAGGTGTCGAGGTCTCTGTAGGTGGCACAAAAGTGCCGGTCGGTGTAGTAGTGGCGGTTGCAGTAGCAGTGGCTGTGGATGTAACTGTTGCTGTGGCTGTTGAGGTTGGAACAGGTTGCTGGTAACAAGGTGGAGCACTAATAATGTTGGAATCGAGCGTCACTGCACCGGTTTGTGCCAAGGCACGACCGTTCAGGCTCGCACCGGTTTGCAAGGCAATGCTGGTGGAAGCCAGAATGTTGCCAATGAAATTAGAATATGTGCCGATAGTTGCAGAGGAAACCAACCGCCACCACACATTGCACGGGTCACCGCCAATAATTGACGACTCTGGGGAGGTGATCAGGGTTGATGCAGATTTAAAGATCCAGACGCCAGTACCCTCGAGTGTCAGGTTCCCAGTCAGAGTGAAAGCATCCGCACAATAAGTACCTGCGACGAGAGAGAGACCTCCGAGGTCCTGGACACCTGTGTAAGTAGTATCACAATCCTGGTCAAGAAAGCCAAATGTAGCAGTATTAGCAGTCTGAGCTAAGAGCGAGTCCGCATCAGCGGCATGGATGACTCCGGGAAGAATAACTTCACCCGGGGGAAAGCCAGTGACCGCAGAACCAGGATTGACACCCAGGTTTCCCGACATGGTGGTGGGACCTGTATTGGTTACGGTCGTGCCAGCCAGAACCGAGTAGCTTGCAGCTGCTCCAAGGTCGGGTGAAATTGCGTTAAGCCTGCTGGCAAATACAGAAGATGATGGTCCTGCCACTGACAGTGCGAAGATCAATATTAACACAGTTGAAATAAACAATAATTTACGCATCATATCTGGCCTCCAACCAATACATCAAAACATGATCTAGATCTTTTTCTAATTGACCACTATAATATTAAACGATGCTCAGCGTTAGCACGATAGTGTTTCATTTTCACTCCAGTTGAGTGAGAATGTTAGTGAACCTGAGTTAAGTTTATCACCGTTATAGAATATTCGGATGAGATGTCTCAGGTCAAATTCAGCAACAACTATGGTGGGGTGATATAACTGGATCATGTGGGCAGACAGATCATTTGAAAGTATTGAACAGGCAGTTATTGAATGCCGGAGGTGTCCTCGTTTGGTGGCGTGGAGGGAGGAGGTCTCAACGATCAAACGTCGTGCCTTTCGAGACCAGGAATATTGGGGAAAGCCGGTACCTGGTTTTGGTAATCCAGACGCAAAACTGCTTGTATACGGGCTAGCTCCAGGCGCGCATGGCTCGAACCGCACCGGAAGGATGTTCACAGGGGATACTTCGGGAGACTTCTTGTACCCCGCGCTCTACCGTTTTGGCTTTGCCAATCAGCCGACTGCCTCTGATCGCTTTGACACCATGAGCCTCAAAGACATGTTCATCAGCGCGGCTGTGCGCTGTGCACCGCCTGACAATAAACCCACCCGCGAGGAGATCCAAAATTGTCTGCCTTGGACAAGTCTCGAATTAGCGCAGTTGAAAGCCTTGCAAGGGGTGGTGGTATTGGGTCGAATCGCATTTGACAGCCTGCTCAGCCTGCCAGAGTTACAAACTGACAAGCAAAGAAAATTACTGTTTGGACATGGAGAATTTTATGAACTGGGAGAGGGATTGCCGTGGTTGTTGTGCTCCTACCATCCCAGCCGGCAAAACACCCAAACCGGTCGTTTGACGGTTGAGATGTTTGACCCCATTTGGCAAAAAGCGCGGGAACTGCTGAGATAAAGGTTTACGTCTACAATTTCTTGAGATCACTGTTATCCATTTTATGGATGTCGTTCTTATTAAATAATTATTGTTCCGCTCATATGTTGCTGAACAAAACCAATTGACTCCTAAGATCAGGGGGGAATTTAACACGGATTTAACGTCATACAATGTATACTCTCATTACGAATTCACGAGTCTGGTTCTAAAAGGAGGTAAATCGGGAAAAATACTTGGATCTTCTAACAACAAACAGCCGGATTGATGCCATGCTTTTTCGTTCGATAAGGAGAATCTATGAAAAAGTACTTACCAATTTTCATCAGCCTATTCTTGTTGTTACAACTTATT
This sequence comes from Anaerolineaceae bacterium, assembly GCA_049657925.1. Taxonomy (GTDB): domain Bacteria; phylum Chloroflexota; class Anaerolineae; order Anaerolineales; family Anaerolineaceae; genus Mesolinea. The sequence continues at coordinate 660 of JBASOE010000081.1, read as the reverse complement.
GTGGTAAAAGCCCAATCCGATCTTCCCCCAGAGACGGCGGCGTGTAACCAAAACACCTTTGGTTCGCTCGAGCAAAATTGGAATGATTGCAACGTTTATGGCCCTTCATCAATAGACTTTGAAGAAAGCAGCCTGTCGTTAGAATTCCCAAACAGCTACGAGATTTATGAACGCTTCAAACAAGATACTCCATATCCAGAAGCTGACTGATTACATGTGTGAGGTAAGTTTGAAGTCTTCAACTGGCCTCGTTTTCAGAGATATCTTTATCTTCTTGATAGAAGTGTAACCAAATCAACAATTTGAACAGAGCTATCCAACTCCAAAACTACTTCGGTGCCCTGAAGTTTAGATTCTTTCTTGCCGAAATGTAGCTTCGAGGGAGTTCAGGTTTATGAACTATGGTGTGAATACAAAGGAGGAACAATGAAGTTTAAACAATTCGTGAATCTTTTATTCATAATGATGTTGCTATTTTTATCCGGTTGCGCGCAACCAACACCTGCAATTCCGACTGTAACCAACCCGCCCAATTCGGTCGTAAGTAGTTCTTCAGTACCTCGTCAAACCGAACCCACACTACTGTCTTTCGTGCCAACCCCCACTCCGACCATCCAACAATCCGCGACGCCTCGTCCAACCTGGACCGCGACCTTCACA
>JBASOE010000080.1:0-21189 GCA_049657925.1 Anaerolineaceae bacterium | reverse complement strand
GAGTTAACTGCCAGATCCTTCGCAAAAGAGGCTCTGGATGACACAGGGAGGCTCGCGTCGGGATGACACAACCAAGCTCCATCCTCGCCGCTTTTTGCTCTTACAAAACAATCGTGCCACACCAAAGAGTTAACTGCCAGATCCTTCGCAACTGAGGCTCTGGATGACACAGGGAGGCTCGCGTCGGGATGACACAATCAAGCGTCATCCTCACTCATCTTGCTGGGACGATGCGGAAATCTCGAGTCTGGGTACAAAAAGAGTTTTAAAAAATTAAAAAAGCAACCAAACCTTCGTAATGCCTCAACAGAAACTACCGAAGAACCGTTTCACTCCCCTCCTGATTCATGATATTATCGAATTATGTACTTAAAAGGTAGCCGGCTCTCGATGAATAAGAAGCGACGCAAGGGAAACCCCTTGTTGATCGGCACATTGCTGGTCGTGATCGGCTTGCTGGTCTATGCCAACATCTTCATCGTGCCCACCATCCCCCCGCCTTTTGTTCCCACCCCAACTATTACCCGCTCACCGGAATCCTACCAACAGGAAGCGGAACAACTCTCCGCAGAAGGCAAGTTTTTATCCGCCATCGATGCCTATCAAGCTGCCATCAACACCAACCCGACCAACATCCAAAACTACCTGCGTATTGCCCGCCTGCAAATCCAAACGCGCAATTATGACCGCGCGCAAGTGAATTGCGAGAATGCCATTCTGCTCGACAATCAAGTTTCCGAAGCCTACGCGTTGCTTGGCTGGACCAAGGCTTTCCAACAGCAATACCTTGAGGGTGAACAGGACGTCAAACGCGCCATCGAGCTTGACCCCAATAGTTCCTTAGCCCACGCCATTTATGCCTACATTCTTGGTCTCCGCGTCGAAGCTGGGCTGATTGACATGAACACCCAGGATCAAGCTATTGAGCAATCGCGCATGGCCATCGCTCTCAACCCCAACTTGCTCGAAGCCCACTGGGCACGTGCGTATATTCTGGAACTCACCTCCAATTACGAAGAAGCAGCTTTGGAGTACGAAACAGCGATTGCCATCAACCCCAATATTTCCAATCTGCATATGGCGCTTGGACGCATCTACTTTACCCTCGCTCGCGACAACGACGCAATTTTTGAATTCAGCCGTGCCCTGGCGCTCGACCCAACCGATCCAGACCCCAATTATTACATCTCGCGCGTTTGGGCGAATGGTGGTGAGTTTGCCAAAGCTGCCCAATATGCTGAGGCCGCAGTTCGCCTTCAACCGACTGACCCCATCCTGCAAGCCCAACTTGGCACAATGTACTTCCGCCAGGGGCTCTATAATCAATCCATCCCCTTCCTCGCCCTGGCTGTTGTAGGTGGACAAGCCACCAGTGGAGAGTCAGTCACACCGATCCCGTTGGCATACAATAACAGCTCGATCGAATTCTACAGTCGTTATGGTATTGCCCTTGCCAGAGTCAACAAATGCACCGAGGCTAACGCCTTGGCAAATTTGATGCTTGAGACCATCGCCGATGACGTCGATGGGGTCTTTAATGCTAATGAGATCCTGAAAATCTGCCTTGAGAACCTGACCAACCCACCCACGCCAACCCTCGCCCCAACCGCGACTCCCGTGACCGGTCCCACCTCCACCCCCGAACCAAGCGCGACACCCCAACCGTAGCCATGTATATAGAAGAACGCAAAAACCTCTTCCGTAAAGGGAGAAGAAGCTCAAACCCATACATCGTCATGCTGTTGTTATTGCTAATCGTGGGGTTTGTGGCGGTGCTGCGAGCCTATGGACGCGGTGAGATCTGGCCACCCTTTGTGCCCACACCGACGCCTACGCGCACAGTTAACTCCTTCCGTATCGAAGGGGAAATGCACTTTAAAGCAGGCAGTCTTGAGAAGGCCATTGATGCTTACGAGCAGGCTATCCTGCTTGAACCTGAAAACGTCGATATTCGCATAGAATTAGCCAAGATCCAGGTCTATTCTTCAGAGTCCCTCACCACAGACCAATCCCGCCGCGATCGCCTGAATGAAGCCCTCGAGATCACCAACCTGGCAAAGGAAATCGCGCCAACCAACTCGAACGTGCTGGCTACCAGGGCTTTTGTATTGGATTGGAATGGCAATTCCACGCTTTACCCTGATCGCTACAAAGAATTTCAGGATCAGGCCGAGCAGGAAGCGTTGCTGGCACTGCAATTGGACACCCGGAACGTGTATGCCATGATCTATTATGCTGAAGTTTTGATTTATCAATTCAAGTGGGTCCAGGCCACCGAATATCTCACGCAAGCTGAGGAGATGGGAGCTCAATTAATGGACTTTCATCGCGTCATGGGTACCTTGTATGAGTATCAAGGCCGATATCGTCAGGCTATAGACGAGTACAGCAAGGCAATAACCATCTCGCCCAACCTGACCTTCCTTTACAACAGTGTTGGGGTGCTTTATCGCCACCTGGAGGAATTTGATACCGCCCTGGAGTACTTCGCCAAGGCTGCCAACCTGAACACGCAGCTCGGCATTGACGACCCGATCCCCTATATGGCCATCGCCAATACCTACATCCGACGAGGTGACGCCATGGCAGCCTCCCGTAATGCTTACAAAGCCCTATCCATCAACCCCTATAACGCCGATACCTACGGTCGGGTTGGCCGCATCTACTACTCCGCCCGCAACTATGAAGGTTCCATTCCTGCGCTGCAATGCGCGGTGGTCGGCTGCACTGCCCAGGTCTCCTGCGAAGCGCGAGAAGAAGACCCCTGCGTGCGGGATATCCCCTTAGAGAAATTGCCGCTTTCGGATACCACAGTCGCATACTATCTGACTTACGGTTCGGTATTGGCTGGTTTACACCGACCAGGCGATGACTATTGCGTCAGAGCTGCCGAGGTTTTTGCGGATTTACGCGCGGTATACGCCCATGTGCCCGAGTATATGCTCATCGTGGAAAAATCTGAAGCCATCTGCCAGGGAGAGACCACTCCGCTGCCAACACCGACCCCCACCGCATCTACGGAAGAGATCATCGCAACCGAAGTACCGTTGATGATTCCGACACCGACCCCAACCCCAACACCCACAAGCTAATTAATTCCATTTCAGATTCAATTAAATCTAATATTAAAGTAACGTTAGAACTCTCATATTTCCCTTGACTATTGCTTTCTGACGTCGTATCATAGAACAGAATTAGCACTCTATCTTGTTGAGTGCTAATTAATCTGACACACACTATTATTGGAGGATTAAATGAGTATTTCAATGAAACCATTAGGTAGCCGAGTAGTCGTCGAACCTATCGAGCAGGAAGAAGTCACCGCTGGTGGCATCGTTTTGCCCGAAACTGCCAAAGAAAAACCCCAAAAAGGCACCGTTTTAGCCACAGGTCCCGGTGACCGCAATGACAAAGGTGAGCGGGTTGCCCTGGACGTTCAGGTTGGTAACACCGTGTTGTTTGCCAAATATTCTGGCACCGAAATCAAGTACGAAGGCAAGAAGCTTCTCATCCTGCGTGAGAGCGACATTCTGGCCATCCTCTAATTCATCATCATTTTTAAGGAGAATAATATGGCAAAACAATTAGTTTTTGGCGATGAAGCCCGACGTTATCTGAAGAGCGGTGTGGACGCGGTTGCTAACGCAGTCGCTACCACCCTTGGCCCCAAAGGCCGCAATGTTGCCCTGGACCGCAAATTCGGTTCACCCACCATCACCCACGATGGCGTAACCGTAGCCAAAGAGATCGAACTCGAAGATCCTTTTGAGAACATGGGCGCCCAACTTCTCAAAGAAGCTGCCACCAAGACCAACGATATCGCCGGTGATGGTACCACTACCTCCACCGTGCTCGCCCACGCTATCGTCAGCGAAGGTCTCAAGAACCTCGCCGCCGGCGCCAACCCCATGCTGCTCAAACGCGGCATCGAAGCTGCCTCCAAAGCAGTCGCCGAATCCATCCACCAACAGGCTATCGGTATCACCACCAAAGAAGAAATCGCCTCTGTTGCCACCATTTCCGCCCAGGACGAGCAAATCGGTCAACTTATCGCGGACGTGATGGACAAAGTCGGTAAGGATGGCGTCATCACCGTTGAAGAATCCAAGGGTCTTGAATTCGAAACCGAGTACGTTGAAGGTATGCAGTTCGATCGCGGTTACATCAGCCCTTACTTCGTTACTGACACCGAGCATATGCAGGCTTCCATCGCGGATCCCTACATCCTCGTTTATGACAAGAAGATTTCTGCCGCTTCCGACATCGTGCCCCTGCTCGAGAAACTCGTCCAGGTTGGTAAGCGCGAAATGCTGATCATCGCTGAAGACATCGATGGTGAAGCACTGGCAACCCTCGTTCTTAACAAACTCCGCGGCATGCTCAATGTCGTGGCTGTCAAAGCCCCCGGCTTTGGCGATCGCCGCAAGGCTATGTTGCAGGATATTTCCATCCTGACCGGCGCTACCGTCATCTCCGAGGAGACCGGTCGCAAACTTGAAACCGCTACCATCGAAGACCTCGGCCATGCCGAAAAAATCACCACAGACAAAGACAACACCACTATCGTCGGCGGTAAGGGTGATGGTCTGGCCATCAAGGGTCGCATCGAGCAGATCCGTGTTGAGATCGAGAACACCACCAGCGATTACGATCGTGAAAAACTCCAGGAACGTCTGGCCAAGCTCTCCGGAGGTGTTGCCATCATCCGTGTTGGTGCAGCGACCGAAACCGAGCTCAAGGAAAAGAAACACCGTGTTGAAGATGCCCTCTCCGCAACCCGTGCGGCTGTTGAAGAAGGTATCGTCCCAGGTGGCGGTGTTGCCCTGATTAACGCCATCCCCGCGTTAGCCAGCATCAAGATGGATGTCGATGATGCCCAGATTGGTGTCAATATCGTCCGCAACGCCCTCGTCGTTCCCATGCGCAAGATCGCTGAGAACGCTGGCAAAGATGGTTCTGTCATCGTTGAGACCGTTCGCCAGAAACAGGTTGCCGAAAACAACAAACACATCGGCTTCAATGTGTTGACCGATGAATACGGCGACATGGTTAAACTCGGCGTGATCGATCCCGCCAAAGTGACTCGCGGCGCCCTCGAAAACGCTGCTTCCATCGCTGCGATGATCCTGACCACTGAAGCATTGGTCACCGACATCCCCAGCAAGGAACCTCCTATGCCTGCCATGCCCCAAGGTGGTATGGGTTACTAAACCCTGAGTAGTCATTAGTCTAAAACTGACCCGAGAAATCGGGTCAGTTTTTTTCAACCTATCCATTCATAATCATCCAAACGCCCTCAATACGTGATAAGATTGCCGCTTTGAGGAACCAGACATGATCCAAACCCATCTCGGCGAATTTTCTGCTCTGCTTACCGCCATTTTCTGGGTTATATCTGGAGTCTTCTTTGAAAAGGCCAGCAAACGTACCAGTTCACTCGCGGTGGCCTATTTGCGCATGATCTTCGCTTTCATCCTGATCAGCTTGCTGCTATGGGTGACACGCGGCAAACCTTTGCCTACCGATGCAACCCCTTCAGCCTGGCTATGGTTGTCGCTCTCAGGGTTGGTTGGTTTCGTGATTGGTGACATTTTCCTCTTCGAAGCTTACGTTCGTATCGGTGCACGCGTTTCACTGCTTCTAATGAGTTTCTCACCGGTGATAACGGGTGTGTTGAGCTATTTCATCTTTGGCGAAACCCTTCAACCACTGGCCATTCTTGGGATAGTTTTAACCCTGGCAGGTATCGCCGTCGTTGTACTCACACGTGGGGAGCATAAAAACCTGAAGTTGCGCCATGAGCCATACGGCGTGTTTTGCGGAGTGATGGGAGCGATTGGTCAATCAGTGGGCACCATTCTCAGCAAACAAGGCATCGGCAATTATGACGCATTCGCAGCTACCCAAGTCCGAATTATTGCCTCAATTATCGGTTTCACAGTGTTTTTCATCATAGGCAAACATTGGCAGAAGCTTGCCATATTAGTCAAGGACACTTATTCCAGCCTGATGACCGCCGCGGGTGCTGTATTTGGTACCATACTTGGTGTAGGTTTTTCGCTGCTGGCCATCCAACATACGCAAGCGGCTGTGGCGGCTGCGATCATGTCGATTATGCCTGTTCTGGTGATCCCAGTGAATTGGGTGATCCTGAAGGAAAGAATCAAGTGGGTCGAGATATTTGGCGCTTTGATCACTGTTTCGGGTGTGATCCTCCTCTATCTGAAACCGTAGCTACTCAGACGAAGCTATTTTAGGGAGTCGGTACTAATCTAAGTATAATTAACGCCGTGCACCTAAAATAATGACCCTATGAAACGAAACAAGAACACTCACTTCCGCGCGATGTTTTTAATATGGGCAATAAGCCTAATCCTTTCGGCGTGCCAGCCAAAAGCACTTCCAGCGGAAGCCAGAGCAACACCAACACCCACTTTGGCCAATCCGGTACCTATTCTGGAATCGACCATCTCGCAGCCAATCCTCGTAACCCCCACCCCCAACTTTGACGGCAATCCGATCCAGGTCAGTGAGATGCAATACTTTCAGCAGGGCACTCGTTTAACGGTAATCGCCAAACTGATCAACACTCTCAATACCAATTGTGTTCGCGACGTTCAACTTGAGATCCTCGCTCTTGATGCAACGGGAACCCGTATTGCCCAGGCAAAAGATGAGATCAAGTTCATCTTCCCTGGCGAGACCACAGGAATCGTGCAACAATTTGACCTGCAAGCTGATGTTTACACCGAAAAAACTGAAGTGCGCGTGAACGGTGGTTACATCGACCAAAACAATACCTATGCGCAACCTTTCTCTCACAACATTCCCACCTTCTTCGGAGGCGCAGATGTACCGGTGATGACTGGTTGGTTGCTCAACCGCGACTCTGTTACCTACACAGAGGTAATTCTCAACGCCATAGCTTATAACTCACGCGGTGAAATTATCGGCGGAGGTCGCTCGGTGATTGAATTCGTTCCGGGTGAAGATCGCATTGGCGTGAGCGTCCCCTCCAGTTTCATCGGTCAGCCGGAAAAAGTCGAGCTTTATGCCTGGCTTGGTCCTCATTCAGCCGCTTTGGAACCAGGCTCGTGGTGGAATGCGATCCAGGTGCAGGATTGGAATTTTGTGATCTCACCCACCAACGAGGTCGCGGGCGGTGCAGAATGGATCAACGCCACCGAACAGACGCTGCGCAAAACCTGGTACGTTGTAACCGTTTACGACGACGCCGGGCAAGTAAACCTCGTGAACAAAGGCTTTATAGATACCATCTGGCCAAAAGAAACCCTTCATTTTGCCCTCCCGGTCATCTATGCCCCCAGCGACTCAACCCCTACACATGTTGATTTAATGGTAGTTCCAGGTGAATTTGGTCAGCCCGCATTGGGCTATAACCCGCTAAGAGCCTCACAAGCGATTGTGGAATTCTCAAACGATCAGCCACTTGGCAAGGTCACCGTAGTCAACAATCTGAATGCCAGAATCAGCGATGCAATTGTGATGTTAACCGTCCAAAACAGTAGTGGCGACTTTGTTGGCAGTGGGTTTGTGTCAACTGGACCGCTGGACGCCAACAGTTCGGCTATTATTACTGTGCCCGTGTTTGTAATACCACCCTATGAAGGTTTGGTTACTAACGCCTCCGTTCTGATCCCGGATGGCGTGAAAATTGGAGAATAAGGAGAGTTTATGTCTATTAAAATGAGGCCCGGAATGCGCAGGTTCATCCCCACACCCTTGGTGAGGAAAACCCCAGTCCCATCGGACATCGATATCGCTCAGGCAGCTTATTTAAAACCGATCAGCCAGGTAGCTGAGGAAATTGGTCTCTTACCTGATGAAGTTGAACTTTACGGTGATTACAAAGCCAAGATCAAGCTTTCAGTGCTCGATCGTCTGGCTGACCTGCCCAATGGCAAGTATGTTGACGTCACTGCCATCACCCCTACACCATTGGGTGAAGGGAAGACCACAACCACGGTTGGTTTGAGCCAGGCTTTGGGAGCGCATCTGGGACAACGTGTTATGACCTGCATCCGCCAACCTTCTCAAGGGCCTACCTTTGGCATCAAAGGTGGCGCCGCTGGTGGTGGTTATTCCCAGGTCATCCCAATGGAAGAGTTTAACCTGCACATGACTGGTGACATTCACGCCATCTCCGCAGCCAACAATCTTTTAGCGGCTGCCATTGATACACGCATGTTTCACGAAGCTTCTCAGAAGGACTCGGCGTTATTTGATCGACTTTGTCCGCAAGACAAAAAAGGTCAGCGCCATTTCGCCATTGGCATGCTTGGCAGACTGAAGAAACTTGGCATCACCGAAACTGATCCGGACAAACTAACCGTTGAAGAAAAAGCGCGTTTCGCCCGTCTCGACATCGACCCCGCCACCGTTACCTGGCGGCGCGGGCTCGACGTCAACGACCGTATGTTGCGCGGCATCACTGTGGGGCAAGGGCCTGAGGAAAAGGGTTTTGAAATAAAAACAAACTTCCAGATCATTGTTGCCAGCGAATTGATGGCCATTTTGGCTCTTGCCAGCGATCTGAAAGACATGCGCGAACGTATTGGGCGCATAACCATCGGTCTCAACCGTAAAGGCGAACCAATCACGGCGGAGGACCTTGGCGTTGCTGGTGCATTGACCGTACTCATGAAAGACACTATCAAACCCACTCTGATGCAGACTCTCGAAGGCACCCCGGTATTCGTCCATGCCGGACCGTTTGCAAATATTGCCCATGGCAACAGCTCCATTGTGGCAGACAAGATTGCCCTGAAATTGGCTGATTTTATGGTCACTGAGTCTGGTTTCGCATCGGACATGGGCATGGAGAAATTTTTTGACATCAAATGCCGTTACTCTGGTCTTGTGCCCGATGTGGTCGTTTTAGTAGCAACCATCAGAGCGCTCAAGATGCACGGGGGCGGACCCAAAGTGACCGCGGGAGCCCCGCTTGCCCCGGAATATACCAATGAAAACCTGGAACTGCTCGAGAAAGGTGCTGCTAATATGTTGGCGCATGCCAGCATTGCTCAAAAGTTTGGCATTCCGGTGGTGGTAGCCATCAACCGCTTCTACACTGATACCGACGCCGAGCTTGAGCTCTTGCGCAAGATCGCCTTGACTCACCCCGGAATTAGTGACGCCGTAGTAAGCGATCACTTTACCCTGGGAGGTGAGGGGGCAGTCGAACTCGGCAAGGCGGTCATGAAAGCCGCTGAGCAGGAGAGTCATTTTGACTTCCTCTATCCACTGGACATCCCCATCAAAGAAAAGATCGAGACCATCGCCCGCGAAGTTTACGGAGCTGATGGCGTGGATTACAGCGAACTCGCGGAAAGCCGCATCAAAGAATACACCCGTCTGGGTTATGACAAACTGCCTATTTGCATGGCCAAAACACATCTCTCTCTCAGCCATGACCCCAGTTTGAAGGGCGTACCGAAAGGATTCAGAGTTCCCATCCGCGATGTCAGCGCCTCACTCGGGGCTGGTTTCTTGTATCCGCTCCTGGGTACCATGAGCACCATGCCTGGCCTCCCCACCCGTCCAGCTTATTTCGATATTGACATCGATTTCGAAACCGATCGAATTGTTGGGTTAAGTTAAGCCTGTCGTCCGGTAGTAATCAATGAAGGGTTCCTTCGATTAGAGGAACCCTTCGTTAAATATTGGCATCTCCATTAATCAAAGATGAACCATCTCTGCAGCATCCGCCAGACGCTGAAAAATCTTGGGGGTCAATTCGATGTGCAACACCTGAGCGACAACCTGGGTCCAGCCATGTAAAAAGTAAACCCAACCATCTTCAACCTTTAAATTGCGTTCTGCTACTTGTCTCTCAGCCTGGTGTAAAAAGTCCAGTTCACCACGGTAGTTAAATTCCCAGGCGATACAGTTTTTTGGGAATAATCCCTCATCAGTGATAGGTGAACCTGGAATATCTTTGCCCATGCCAGTTGCGTTGATGATGACAGAGTATTCTGGCATAGACGCCATGACTTGATCGTTGTAACGGAAGTCATTCGAAAGAATGTAATCCACCTGGATATCAGTCTCTAGATTCTCAACCATTAACTTCATGTGGTCCAATCGGGGTTGAGAGCGGTTAATCACTACGAAGCGCTTGGGACGATCAGCTTTTTCCTTTTGGTTAATCAGATGCAATAGGGTCGCCAAGGAAGAGCCGCCTGCCCCAAATATCAATACCTCACCGCCTGTGCGCCCAAAATAACCCGACCCAATAATTGCATCGAGGCTCTTACCGGCTGATATTGGGTCCTTGGCATGCCCTTCCAAACGACCTTCGTGCTTCGAGATACAAGAAAGTTCGCTGCATATGAGCGCGTAAGGATCCAGGTGTTCAAACATATCACTTGCTGAAGCGTATAGATCCATCTTGTGCGTAGTGATCAACGCACCCAGGCTGTTCGGATCGTACTTTATTTGCGCCACTGCCTGGCGATAATTATCTGGATCGTCGTGAATCTTTAGGTCAACACCTTCCATAACTATTTCTTGATGTCCAATTTCTCTCATCCATAATGGAAAGACCTTCATAATAGAGGATTTGGTGGTTGTTACGCCAATAAAATAAAAAGTCGGGCAAGACTTGTTTATTATTGTGTATTCGTTCTTCATAGCTGATACCTCTTGAAACCTTTAATCAAAACTCAACATTAAGATTGGATGAAGATTAGGCTTCTGATTTAGCCAGCCTGACAGCATTAACAAAATCTTCTGCACGGGTGGTTATTTCGTCAAACTTACCTTCCAACGCCAATTCTTTGGGGCATAATTCGCTACCTACACCAACCGCAATCGCACCAGCTTTGAACCATTCTTTCAGATTGCCTGCATTCACACCGCCTGTCGGCATCATGGGGATATTTGGGAAAGGTCCGCGCAACGCCTTCATATAAGCCGGTCCTCCCAATGAGCCCGGGAAAATTTTGACGACATCAGTACCCAACATATAAGCTTGAAATACCTCGGTTGGACTTAGGGCTCCTGCCATGACAACTAGGTCACTTTTTAACATGGTTGTGACGAGATCTGGCGTGCAAACAGGGCTCACCAGAAAAGATGCCCCAGCTCCTTTCGCTTCCTGTGCCTGAGTTGGAAGGGTCAGGGTTCCCATACCCAATAAGATTCCATCTCCATACTGTTTGGCCAATTCAGCGACTACCCACGGGGCGTTTGGGGTGCTATAGGTAACTTCGATACCAGTAACTCCTCCTGCTATCAAGGCCTTAACAATTTTCACCGTCAATTCGGCTGATGGACCCCGAATGACAGCCAACAAACCAAGATCTTTAACCCTCGACAAGACTTCCTGTTTTTCCATTCTATTTCTCCAATCTTGATCACGTCAAACAATTTGGCATCTCGGTTTCTCTCCACTCAAGGCTGCAAGGCAGTCTTCCAGAGCCATCCAGCCCATACGATTTGTTGCTCCGTCGGTGTGAGAAGAGAGATGCGGTGTAACAAGTACTTGAGGCAAGTTCAACAAAAGATTCTCGGATGGCGGTGGTTCTACCGGGAAGACATCTAATGCTGCTCCGGCAAGGTGCTGGGTTTGAATAGCAGCAACCAGATCAGTTTCAATGATCAATTCACCTCGGGCGGTGTTGATTAGATAAGCTCCAACCTTCATCTTCGTGAGTAATTTCGCATCTACCATTCCGCGTGTCTCAGGTAACAGCGGCAAGTGCAAAGAAACAAAATCGCTTTGCGACAGAACCTCATCCAACCCAACCAGTTTTACGCCAACCTTCTCAACGAAAGCAACATCCGGAAATGGATCGTAAGCCAGTACACGACAACCAAAAGCTAACAGACGCACCGACACAGCTTTTCCGATGGATCCGAATCCTAATAGCCCAACAGTCTTTCCTTCCAGAGTCAAACCATTCATTCGCGGCCAACCGCCACTGCGTGTTGCTTGGATGGAAGCTGGAATGTGGCGTGCCAGGCTGAGCATCATTGCAATTGACATCTCAGCGACCGAGACAGAATTAGCGCCAGGCGTATTCGTAACAATGATTCCACGTTCTCTTGCGTACGCGAGATCGATGTTGTCGACACCTACACCATAGCGGGCAATGACCCTTAGCCTGGTGGCGTTTTCCAACGAAGCCTTATCGATCACATCCAATCCAGCGATATATCCATCAATCCCAATTAACATTTTTGCCAAAGTGGGCGAATTGATTGGCTTGCCGCTTTCGTTATAGGTCACCTTGCCTACTTTTGACTCCAACTCATCGATCAGGCAACGATCCATTTTCCCGAAACTGGTTGGTGTAACCAGTACATTCATTTCTTTCAAATCAGGCATTGCGTTCCTCAGGAGATTTCCAGCGCGGATTATCAATTATTACTGGTCCGGTTTCACTATCGACGACCAGTTTGCGAAAACCTTGATTTTCGATCGTGCCATAATCATGCCCGGCATTTCCAGGGTAGACGAAGAAGGTAATCAAGTCACTGTCTGGCAAGACATTTACTGACCTGTGTGCCCAGCGCGGTGGCACATATAAAACACTTCCCGGCTGGAGAGATTCTGCTGACCATTCACCTTCTGGCGTTTCCATCACCATGTAACCTTTGCCCTGCAAGCAGTAATAAACTTCAGCCGTATCAATCACAGTGTGAAAATGACCTTTGGTCATGAAAAACTCATTACCAACCTTGCCGGGGTGGACAATTGAAACACCATGGAGAAGCTCTCCTGCTGTTTCGGGACGTTTAAGCTCGTAAACTTCATAAAGTAACAAGCTTTCTTCTGTAGACATCTCCAGAAAAGCCTGTTGATCCAGAAATTGCCCGTCCATGGATGAGAGCCTGCGTTCGACGTGATTATCATAATGGGATGGTAAAAAGCGAGGTAGTTTGAGTTCAAAAGTATAGGGTTTTGAAATCATTAATTGGCTCCTGTTGCTCTAAAGTTGTTCGTTATACCAGTAATTGGACGGGCAATTCGTCTGGAAATATTTAGACCAGTCAGCAACTCAATCTCTTCTGATTGAATGCCAATGGAAGTTAAACGTGTACGGACATCTGTTGCTAATGCGACCAAACCTGGGCTCCCACCTGAATATTTCCACATAGTCGACTCAGCCATATCAGTCGCCAACGCAATTCGATCGGTAAACCTATATTCAATCATTTCTTCCAATAAAGGCCATAAGTTTTCTTCAGGAGAATACTTTGATCGAAAAAACGTATCATACTCCAACATAACACCTGTTTGCGCCAGCGCGGCATGCAATTCAAAATCAGGTCTTTTATCAACATGACACAACACAAGACGTTGGAGGTCTACACCTTGATTGTCAAAATACGCGACGATGCGCTCCACGTCGGCGCCTTTTTCCGTGTGCACTTCAATTGCGCAACCGGTATCGGTGCTTACAGCAGCAACTGCGCGCAACAAAGCTTCAGGTGTCTTCTCGAGCTTATCCTGGCAGGCAATCTTAATGAATCCAGCACGGATTGGATGGTCGAAATGCATGGACTCTCGCGTTCCAAGCTGTAATTCTTCAAAAAAATACTGATAAGCCCGTTGTTCATTCATCTGCCAAATGGAAGCAGAGGCGGGATAATATTTTGGCAGATGAAAACCTGTCGCCGCCACAATAAATATGCCAGTGTTAACCATCAAATCGTGTTGAACAAGGGCATTGCGACCACAACCTCCAGGTTGGCAATCGATAATGCCAATTCCACCTGCCTGACCAAACTCATACAATTCAGCAGCAATCAGTTCAGAGTCGTTTAATGTAAAACCGAATTCCACGTCTGGGACAGGCTCAATCCAAGTGTGGCTATGTGCATCGACAACACCACTGGTGGGTATCGGAATCGGTCCACAAACGGTCATTATTTGCTGTTTATTGTTTGTTGAACCCGTACTAAAAAATCTGTCCATTATGGAACCAGAACGACCTTTAGCGATTTACGATCTTCTGCCAAACGTAAGCCTTCTGCTGCATTGGCCAATTCAACACGCGCACTAATCAGCGGACCAAGATCAATCCGGCTCGAATTGACGATGTTGGTTGCTTGGAGGCAATCAAACGTGCTACATGCGGTGGTTGCACTAACGCTCAGCTCTTTGTAGTGGACGAGGTTGGAATCAAACTGGATGGTAGGACGATCTTTTGGGAGCCCACCAAAGAAACTAATGCGACCACCCACAGTGGCAAGATCCAGCGATTGTTCCTGAAGTGCGTTAACAGGGGCTGCAATAATGATTGCGTCTGCACCACGTCCACGGCTATTGGCCAACAAAATAGACTTTAGGTCCTCATTAAACGGATCAACAACAGTATCAGCACCCAAGTCAGCTGCTTGCTGCCGTCGCTCTGGAATGGGCTCGCTGACAATTACCTTGCCAGCCCCTTTTAATTTGGCTAATTTCATATGCATTATTCCAATGGGACCGGATCCCATGACCAATACCACATCTCCTGCTTGAATAGTTAGTGCTCGCTGTCCTCGTATGACACAAGCAAATGGCTCGATCAACGCGGCAACAGCTGGATCGACATGCTCGGAAATCGGCATTACATTTCCCTGGCTTACCGCGTTTGCTGGAACGCGCATAAATTCAGCAAAGGCGCCGTCAATGGTGATCCCAAGCGCTGTAAAATTGGTGCATAAGTTGTTGTTACCTGAGACACATTGCTCACAGTGTCCACAGCCGATATTCGGCGCGACAAATATCCGTTGCTCGAGTTCGAAGCCATGTACACCATCGCCTATTTGTGAAACGCGACCTACAACTTCATGACCAGGGGTCCGCACAGTGCCATCAGGGTAATGGCGATGATTGCCATGAACGATGCGCAAATCGGTGCCGCAAAATGACGCACTTTCCATCCGGATGATTAATTCGCCTGCTGCAGCAATAGGCTTCTCTACTTCCTCCAGACGCATATCATTTGGACCGTGATAACGAAAAGCAAGCATTTCCACAATTATCTCCTTTAGTAAGATTCGAGAATTTCTTTTAAGTAAACTGGGCGTTCCTCAAGGAAGGACTTAGTGCCTGCCAGAACGCCAGCTACAGCCATACGACCTTCGGACCCTCCCACCTTTGGCGTTTGTCCCTCTTGAATGCACTTGATGAAGTGTTGAAATTCACCGATGTAACCCATCTTGAAGCGTTCTGGCCAGGTGCGGCTGATGGGTGTAACCAATCCCTTATCACGGTCTGTGCAGACAATCACTGATTGACCTTTCAATTCACCAATTTGCATGATACCCTTGCTTCCGACTATTTCGACCCGAGCATCGTAACCATAACCACAAGGGCATACACCTGATATCTGACCCAGACCACCACTTTCGAACCGGATGTTAACTAACACGTTGTCATAAAAATTTGGGGTCGTTATGTTGTTCTCTTCTCCCTTGAAATTTGCCACTTCGGTATAAACACGTTCCAAATCCGAACCCATTAACCAGCGCACAGAATCCCAGTCATGGCTGTTTACCTCAGCCAGCATTCCATTCGACGTACGCAGGTCAACAGCCCAGGCTGGGGGTAAGCCCGGACCATGGGTGTTTGATTTAATCATCATGGGTGTTCCGATTTCTCCAGCCTCAATACGCTGTGCAGCCACTTCAAATTCAGGCTGAAAGCGTCGCATAAAACCAATCTGCAACAACACACCGGCTTCCTGAGTTCCCGAGATAATTGCGTCGCATTCTTCCAGATTCAATGCCATGGGCTTTTCAAGAAAAACGTGTTTTCCGGCAGCTGCTGCTGTCAACGCTAACTCGCGATGAGTAAAAGTGGGGGTAGTTATGACAACTGCATCGAAATCACCTTTGTCGAGCGCCTCTTGAAGGCTTGAGAAACAACTTTCGATGCCAAGTTCCTGTCCAGTTGCCTGAAGGATTTCATCCGCCGGGTCCACGAGAGCGGTGATCTTTGCACCCGGAACATATCCATTGAGCGCAGTAGAATGATTCCTTGCCACCCGGCCAGCACCAATCATGCACAGTTTGATTGTTTTCTTCATTAATTTACTCCTTCATTTCCAGTAATTTATCTCATAAATCCCAGGGAAAAGGTAAACATAATCATGCTAATCTATGGAATAAATCTGCCAGTGAAGTCTGCATTTCAAGATAACGTTTGACGAGTGGCTGATAAAGTTGCACGATTTCAGGTTGAGGTCTGATAGCGTCTTTAATAGGCTGTGAGTGTTCAAGTGCAGTTTCGGTCAAATCATCAAATAATCCAACACCTTTACCTGCCAACATGGCGCAGCCCCAAGTACCAAATTCAGCTTGTGGTAAACACTGATAAGGAACATCTAAGATATTAGCCTTTATTTGGCTCCACACTGGGTTGTTGGCACCACCGCCGGTAACACGCGCCTCTACCAATTCCAGGTCCGGGATTAATTGCTTTAGAATGCCCAGATAATAGGCATACTCGAATCCGACACCCTCTAAAATTGCCCTAAAGAAATGAGCTTGGGTGTGTCCCCAAGAAAATCCTAACCACGCTCCACGCATTTGACTGTCTGAGGGGCAAATCCTGCCACCTAAGTGTGGCGAGAAATACAAACCCTCAGATCCAGGCGGGATAGACAAGGCCGCTGCGGACATTTGTTGATACAAATCATCGGCATGCGGTAAAGTTTGACCTTTGGTCGTGTTGAAGAACTGATCACGGTACCAGCGAAGCGCCAATCCGCCACCTGCAATGTAAGCCAAAGAGTTGTATAGTCCCGGAATCACAGAATGCATATTTAACATCGCTCGGTTTTCAAGATCAGGAACGAATTTATCAGTGGCTGCAGCTAAAATGGAGGCGGTGCCAGCACTATCGAGTACCATTCCTGGGCGAACGATCCCGGCCCCCAAGGCACTAGCGGCCGTATCGCCGCAGCCAGCTACTACCGGGGTACCAGCAGCCAAACCAAATTCGGAAGCCGCGGAAGAAGTAAATTCGCCAATGACATCCCAAGGCGATACGATTCGTGGTAATTTTTCAGCATCCAACCCAAACAAATCACACAATCTATTTGACCAGCGAAAATTCTGGGAGTCAGAAAAACCCGAGAAATGGATGAAGGTGTAATCCATAAAAGCTTGTTCTGCGGAGAGCCCAGCTACTTTACCGGCCACGTATCCCGACGGGGTGACAAATTTCGCAATTCGTCGAAAATCCTGTGGACGTTCATGCATCCACCAAAGAATTTTTGGACCATGATCACAGGTTGGGGCACAGCCGGTGAGCTGAGTCACAAGATCTCCACCAATGCTGTTCATTTGTGCAATGTATGGTTCGCAACGCATGTCCAGCCAGGAGTCAAAGCGAGTGGCTGGTATAAATTCATCATCAATGGTACCAATGCCAGCCATCTGAGAATCAAATGCAATAGCTGCAACCTCTCGCGCATCAATGCCACTTTGCTGGATACAACATCGAACGGTCTCAGCAGCGCTTAGGTAGAAATCGTTGTTTTCCTGCTCGACAATACCTGCCATTGGGGTGTATATGGGAACATCACGGCTGGCAATAGCAACTAATTTTCCGGCCAAACTGTAGACAGCAGCCTTTGTAGCGCTTGTTCCCAGATCAACCCCTATCAGATATTGTTTCCTCATCTACATCCTCCATACTTGGCAAGGTAATAACATCGAGCAGTTATCCCGAGTCGATGATTTGCCTTAATTCGCCGATTCCAACTTTCCGCGCATAAACTGAAGAGCCTTCGCTGCTTCAAAGTCCAGATCAACATCTATGCTCATATCACGCCAGACTCGTATATCGCTACCTACCTGTCCACCGGGCATTAGGAACGGTTCCATTACCAATCCACCTTTGTAATCTATCTTGTTCAACGAAGTGACCAGTTCATCCCAGGGAATATGACCGTAGCCTGGTGGACGGCGATTATTTTCGCCAATATGGACATGACCCAGATGCTTGTCAGCTGTCTCGATGGCCGTACTAATGTGATCTTCCTCAATATTCATGTGGTATGTATCTAACAGAATCTTGATGTTAGGACTATTAACTGCCTCGACATATGCAACTGCCTCAGCGGCAGTGTTTAATAGGTATTGCTCAAAGCGGTTTACAACTTCCATGTTAAATATTACGTTATTCTCCTCCGCCGCCTTAATCGCGATGCGCATACTATTCAGGCTGTTCTCCAGATAAGGACGCTTGTCAGTCTCACCTTTTGGCATTAAGGCTGGCCAACTGCTATAAAGAATTCCAGAAACTTGTCCGCCTCCTACTTCACCAATACCTTTTGCCTGTGCTTGCAGAAACGCTATTCCATTTTGACGGGTGGAAGGATCCTTTGATGCCACATCGTATTCAGCTGGCAAACCGATGCAATAAGTCAAATCCAAGTCGCGTTCGTCAGCATGTTTTTTGAGTGAAATGCGATCAGCTGAAGTCATATTGGCAAAAGTGCCAGCATTTATCTCGAGAATGTCAAATCCCAGGTCCGCTACTTTATCAACATATGGATGAAAATCAACATCCCATTCATGCGTCCAAAAAGCGTAATATATACCAACTTTATTCATTATTGTCCTCCAAAGGTTTGGTTAAGATAAACTAATATCACCGATTACTTCCTTATGGATCTACCGATAAACACGTGCTTCAATACCAAGAATCTCAGCCAGAGCACGTAACTCATTCACCCAGTCACCACAAATGCCGTGTATATGGTTGCAGGGATAAGTCGAAAGAAAAGTTTCGGCCGAAACTTCCAATCTGGCAAAGGCATGCGGCCATTCAATGTCCGTTGTGTGTGCTTTGGCTTCCATTGCTTCCTGTGAAAATTCCACAAATTCTGCTGGAACGATCGCCAGCCAATACTTACCATTCTTCCTTGCCAATCTTGCTAATGTCATCGACCCTGCTGCCGCAAAAAACTGCACTGACCCGCCACCTGCTGGGTAATCGGGTATTTCGGGGTAAAACGTCACCTTTTTTAGGTTCTCAGCGGGTTCCATAGATCGTGAGGCAAAGAATGTGGCGTGGGTACCAGAATTGGCAAAATACCAGACATTATCTTCTGCATCATAATGGCGAATGTCAGCGAACAAGGAAGTTTGGCCACAGGATACATGCTTGAGCAGTTCCATTGTTAAAGCACCATCCATATCCGCTTCAGTTGCTGCAACAATCGGCTCATGTGGCCCTTCCCAATCATACGGATCGTTTAAGAAGGCTTCAGCTAAGTCCATCGTGACAAAACTATCAGTCAGGTCCCCGTGTGCTTTGAAACCCACAAAATCTAACCCCCGTTCACTGACTAGTTGGCGAACTGCGTGGTAAGAACGGATTTGCTTTTTGAGTTTTTCTGTGGTTAGCGCTTTACCATCATACCGAATCGACTTGACGTGTTTTTCCAACCACCTCAAACCAGCTTCAACCCGCTCTTCATCTATCTTTTCACTGTAGCGAACAATGTCTTGCTGCTCAAGATGCGTAACATCAACACCAAACATCGACATCCATTGATCTTGGTTGGCTACGGCTGTATACATTCCTAAAGGACGACCACCGAACAAACCATAGGTTTCACCGCGTACATGAGACAAAGCCCCTGCTGCGCGTATGTACTCCATTACTTTTTTTAAAGTTGCCGGATCCTGAATATCACCCCAAACCCTGCGATAGGTCACTCCTAATTGGTCCATAGTGCCAGCACTCGAAAGCATCGCAACCATCCCAGGTTCGGAAGGATGTAAATTACTAAAGAGCAAGTATGGTCCCGGTGCAAACGTTGTAGCAATGGCTGAAAAGTTTGGGAATGCCCAAATAGCATAGTTAAAAATGGTTAATTCGACACCCATCTCTCGCAGATAGTGTGCTTCACGTCGGGCACCTTCAGCAGTCCATATGATCTCGCGGCCGGCAAAAACCTCTACTTCTCCAGTTGCTTCCAGAGCAGCAGCCAAGCGCTCCTGGTAGCCTTGGTTCAGACCAACCAGTGTGTCATGGATGTACTTCCTGCCATCTGAGAATGTTAATATACCTACTTTGAATTTTCGAATCGCCATTATTTGCTCCCAATCAATTCAAATTTGAAGAGTAAATTCCATTTGAGGTTGGCAATTTTTCAGGGTTGTCGATAATATTTTCGATATTTCCGCCAGGCTCTCTGGAGCGGACCAGCTCAACCACAAAACGAGAACGATCACCGCGATGAAACGCATGATAATACTCCACTGGGGTGCCATCTTCCATAAAGCTGATGCTTTTAAGCATGATTAATGGATCCCCTTTGCCAATTTGTAGATAATGTGCTTCTTCCGTGGAAGCACTGACCGCTTCAATAAATCGCCTCCCACGTGATATGAATATCCCGCCTTCTCGTTCGAGAAAATCGTAAAGAGACCGGTTCGTGAGGTCAACATCCGCTAACAAAGGACAGAGATGAAGTGGAATGTATGTAGTGACGAGTTGGATAGGTTCGTCACCTATCAAACGTAGACGGTAGATATCAACTACCGGCGAACCAACTGGAATTTCCAAAAATTCAGCGACTTTCTCATCAGCTGGGATAACTCTATGATGCAAGATTTTCGTCTGGGGGTTGAGACCAAGTTCAACCATGTCACTGTAAAAACCCGTCAGCTTATTGACCAGACCTTCGACAATTTTTGGCTCGGCGATAAAAGTCCCTTTCCCTTTTCGGCGAACAACTATTCCTTCACGTTCCAACTCTTGTAGAGCTTGCCTTACAACTGTCCGGCTAATCTGATAGATTTCGCAGAGTTCTTCTTCACCTGGAATTTGATCTCCAGACTCCCATTTTTTTTCTACTACTAATCCTTTAAGGATCGCCATCAGTTGAATGTAATAGGGGATATGGCTCTTAAAATCGATTTTCATTGAGTGTTCCATGTGATGTCCTATAAAGATTAACGATATGGATTCTTGTAATCCTGTAATTACATCTCATTATACTCCTGACCAAGCCTCAAGTCAATCAACCCATCAGAATTGGCAGGGCAATTGCATCTTATGTCTGACAATATAAAATAAGCATGTTTTGTCTTTTTTGGACCCATTTTTAATACCTCACTCAAGTTTTCTATATACATTAGCTACATAAGACAACCATCGTGACCATTAAGATTACTTTCTTAGGCGATGAGACACGTAAATGAGCCAAA